>JBFYWS010000367.1:0-4423 GCA_041310935.1 Desulfobacteraceae bacterium
ACGACTACCTGCATTTCGGCCTGCTGACCGATTTTTGCGACGCCGTCGCGGAAACGCTGCCGGAGGACGAACCGCTGTTGCGGCTGGTCCGGCAGAGAATCGAAGAGCTGAACGAAAAGTACCGGGATTCGGCCAGCGATCCTTTCTTCCTTTTTCATCGCCCGCGCCGCTGGAACTCCAAGGACCGGATCTGGATGGGTTACGAGCGCAAGCGCGGGAAGCTTGCGGATTTGAATGGCCTTCTGCGCGGCGGGGCACACGGCCCCGCGGGGGATCGCTTTGCGCTGGTCGTCGGGGAAACTGCGGTCCTGCCGAACGTCAAGTACGTGATCACCCTGGACACCGACACGCAACTGGCACGCGATTCGGCGTTGCAGTTTGTGGGCGTCATGGCGCACCCGCTGAACCGCGCACGCTACGACGAAGACCGGCAGCGTGTCGTTGCGGGCTACGGCATCCTGCAGCCACGGGTGGCGGCGAGCCTGCCCGGCGCGAACCGCTCGCGGTATGCGCGCATGTGTGCCAGTGAGTTCGGCATCGATCCCTATACGCGCGCCGTTTCCGATGTTTACCAGGACCTGTTCGGTGAAGGCTCGTTCATCGGCAAGGGCATCTATGCGGTCGAGACATTCAAACGGGCGCTGGGCGGGCGTTTTCCCGACAACCGGATCCTCAGCCACGATCTTTTGGAAGGCTGTTACGCGCGGGCCGGACTATTGAGCGATACGCAGGTGCACGAGGAATACCCCTCTTCCTACAGCGCGGATGTGAGCCGCCGGCACCGTTGGATTCGTGGCGATTGGCAGATTGCGCGCTGGCTCTCGCCGTGGGTTCCCGGCCCCGATGGCGGCCTGCGGAAAAATCCGCTATCGATGCTTTCGCGCTGGAAGATCTTCGACAACCTACGGCGCAGTCTCACCGCGGCGGCGTTGACACTTTTGCTGCTGTTGGGCTGGACGGTTTTGCCCTCACCCTGGTTCTGGACCTTGTCCGTGATCGGCATCATCCTGATCCCTTCAGTGATTGCCTCTGCCCTGAACATGCTTCGAAAACCGGTCGATCTGACCCTGGGGCAGCACCTCGCGTCATCAATGCGCGCGACCGTCCGGCACCTCGCTCAGGATGCCTTTACGTTCGTATGCCTGCCCTACGAAGCCTACTTCAGTCTGGATGCGGTGGTGCGATCGGCCTGGCGGATGCTGATTTCGCACAAGCGCCTGCTCGAATGGCACCCGTCAAGCGACTCGGACCGCGATGACCGCACCGGCTTCGTCGGCGCGTGCCGGACCATGTGGATCGCCCCGGTCATGGCCACGGCCGCGGCGATCACAGTTGCGGCGTCGGGCCCGGTCGCGTTGGCCGTGGCGGGGCCCATCCTGGGCCTCTGGTTTGCCTCCCCCGCGCTCGCCTGGTGGGTCAGCCGGCCGCTGGCGCGCCGCGGAGCTATGCTGACAACCGATCAGACCCTCTTTCTGCGGAAGCTTGCCCGGAAAACCTGGGTGTTTTTCGAGACCTTCACCGGCCCGGACGATCATTGGCTGCCGCCTGACAACTATCAGGAGCATCCCGTTGGCATGATCGCGCACCGCACCTCTCCCACTAATATGGGCCTTGCGCTGCTGGCGAATTTGTCGGCGTACGACTTCGGCTATATTTCGGCCGGAAAGCTCATCGAACGAACGCGGAGTTCGCTGGATACGATGAAAGCGTTGGAACGTCACCAGGGCCACTTCTTCAACTGGTATGACACCCAATCCCTGAAACCCCTGCCGCCTCTTTACATTTCGTCGGTGGACAGCGGCAACCTCGCGGGCCACCTGCTGACCTTGCAGTCGGGACTGCTCGAACTTGCCGATCACAAGATCCTGGGAGCGCGATTGTTCGAGGGCTTAAGCGACACCCTCAGGATCGCCATCGACGCCGCGGCCGCCGCTCCGGAAGCATTCGCCGCGGCTCGGCTCGCGCGACTTCTGCAGGATCTGGAGTCCGCGATCCGTTCGCAACCGACCACGCTCCTGGCTGCGCGCCGCTGCCTGGATCAGCTGGCAATCGCCGCGGCAGAGGTGGTCGCCGGCCTGGATGTTTCCGATGCCGACCCCGAAAGCGAATTGAGGTGGTGGGCGCAGGCCTTCGCCGGGCAGTGTCAAGATGCCCTCGATGAACTGAAGTGGCTTGCACCGTGGACTTCGAGCTTGCCTTTCCCTAATAGCCCCGGAGACTTTCCCGATCTCGACGAGGTCCCAACCTTGCGCGAACTGGCGGCGCTGGACGAAAAGCTCCTGCCGGCGATTGCGCTGCAACTGGCCTCCGACCCACCCGCCGAGGAACCCGCAGGGCGTGGGGAACTTCAGCGCCTCATCGCAGAGGCCAGCCAGCGCGCCCGAACAAGGATTGCGGCTATCAAAGGGCTTGCCCTGCTGAGCGACGTACTCGCGCGCATGGAATATGACTTCCTGTTCGACGAGTCCCGTCATCTGCTGGCCCTCGGCTACAATGTCGGTGAACGCCGGCGGGATTCGAGTTATTACGATCTTCTGGCCTCGGAAGCGCGGTTTTCCAGTTTCGTAGCGATTGCGCAGGGGCAAGTGCCGCAGGAGAGCTGGTTCGCCCTGGGGCGTCTGCTCACCGTCGCCGGTGGAGAACCGGTCCTTCTTTCGTGGAGCGGGTCGATGTTCGAGTACCTGATGCCGCTCCTGGTGATGCCGACCCACGAACACACGCTGCTCGACCAGACCTATAAGGCGGCTGTGGCTCGGCAGATCGCGTATGCAAAAAAGCGCGCCGTGCCGTGGGGCATTTCGGAATGTGGCTACAATGCCATCGATGTGCATCTCAATTACCAGTACCGCGCCTTTGGCGTCCCCGACCTCGGGCTCAAACGCGGCCTCGCCGAGGACCTGGTGATTGCACCCTATGCCTCGGCGCTGGCGCTGATGGTGGCGCCCGAGGAGGCCTGTCTGAACCTCGAGCGACTCGCGGCCGAAGGCTTTGAAACCCGGTATGGCTTCTACGAAGCGATCGACTACACCCCGTCGCGCCTGCCGCGCGGACAATCGAGGGTCGTGGTTCGGTCCTTCATGGCCCATCACCAGGGCATGAGCCTCCTGTCCTTGGCCCATCTGCTCCTGGGCCGCCCGATGCAGGCGCGCTTCGCGTCGAACCCCTCGTTTCAGGCGACCATGCTGCTGCTCCAGGAGCGAATTCCCAAGGCGGCGGCGTTCTATGTGCATACCACCGATCTCTCCGAGCGCCAAATGGCCGCCAGCGTTCCGGAGATGCCGATACGCGTATTCAAAAGTCCCGACACACTCAACCCGGAAGTGCAGTTGCTCTCAAACGGCAGGTACCATGTGATGGTCACGAGTGCCGGCGGCGGTTACAGCCGCTGGCAAGACCTCGCCATCACCCGCTGGCGCGAAGACATCACCTGCGACAACTGGGGCACGTTCTGTTACATTCGCGACGTGGCGAGCCGCGAGTTCTGGTCGACCGCTTATCAGCCAACGCGCAAACGACCGCAACGCTTTGAGGCGATCTTCTCGGAAGGGCGCGCCGAGTTTCGCGGCCGCTACCTGGACTATGACACCCATATCGAGATCGCCGTTTCGCCCGAGGATGACATCGAACTGCGGCGCCTGCGCATCACCAACCGGGCGCGGACGCGCCGGGCGGTGGATGTGACCAGCTACGCGGAAGTGGTTCTGGCCCCGCCGGTCGCAGACGCACTGCATCCGGCGTTCAGCAATCTCTTTGTGCAGACCGAGATCCTCCGCCGGCAGCGGGCGATCCTCTGTACTCGCCGGCCCCGCTCCCGGGGCGAGCAGGCGCCCTGGGCGCTGCACCTGATGGCCGTGCATGGCGCGGAGGTCGAGGACGTCTCCTATGAGACCGATCGCATGCAGTTCATCGGCCGCGGCAACACCGTCGCCGATCCGCAGGCAATGGGCGGGGGTGCTGAATTTTTTTCGGGGGCGCTCTCGGGCAGCGAAGGCTCCGTGCTCGATCCGATTGTCTCCATCCGCTGCCGGATTACCCTAAACCCGGACGAATCGGCAACGATCAATATGGTCTCCGGCATCGGCGAAACCCGTGATGCCGCCCTGAGCCTGGTGGAAAAATACCAGGATCGGCACCTCGCGGATCGCGTCTTCGATCTGGCATGGACCCATGCCCAGGTGCTGTTGCGCCAGTTCAATGCCTCAGAGGCCGACGCCCAATTCTACGGGCGCCTTGCCGGTTCGGTGATCTACGCCAATCCAGCCCTGCGCGCCGACCCGAGTGTCATCAAAAAGAACCACCGGGGGCAGTCCGATCTCTGGGGATACGCCATCTCGGGCGATCTGCCGATTGTGCTGCTGCAGATTGAAGATCCGGCCCATATCGAACTGGTGCGCCAACTCGTGCAGGCCCACGCCTACTGGCG
>JBFYWS010000381.1:0-7056 GCA_041310935.1 Desulfobacteraceae bacterium
GGTCACCATGATCAGCGGGCCGGGGGTAGATTCGGCCAGACCCAGGCCGATCAGCATCTGCTGGGTGGAGAGCCACCCGTTGGAGACGGCCTCATCGGTGATATAGCTCAACACGGCGTAGGCGCCGCCGAAGGTGACAAAGGCGGCTTTGGTGAAGAACAGCCCGATCTGCGTAAGGGTGTCGGTGCTTCCGCGCCACACCCAGATGGCCCCGATTGGGATCGCCCACAACGCAAGGCAGACGCCAAAGACCGTTGCGACATGGCTGAAGGATGGTCGGGTGTTGTTGCGACCGGTTGATAGTCCGGCTTCGATTCGGCATTCGCGGGTTTGGGTATCAAAATGGCCCTTGCAGAAAAGCTCGGGTATCCAGCGGTGCATGAGCAGACCGCCGAGCGCGGCTGCGGCAACGATATAGGGAAAGTGCACCTTGAAGATGAAAATGGCTACGAAAGCCAGGGCGGCAAAGGCATACAGCACCCGGTGCTTGAGCGCCTTTTTGCCGATACGCAGCACCGCTTCGATGACCACGGCCACCACCACCGGCTGGATGCCGTAGAAAGCGGCCGCCACCGCGGGAATATCAATGTGGGCCACGGCCAGGTAGCTGAGCAGTAGCATGACGAAGATGGATGGTATGACGAACAGGGAACCGGCTGCGATACCGCCCCATATGCCGTGCAGCCGCCAGCCGATGTAGGTGGCCAGTTGCTGGGCTTCGGGCCCGGGCAGCAGCATGCAGAAATTGAGTGCGCGCAAAAACTGGTTCTCGTCGATCCATTTGCGACGCTCCACCACCTCCTGGTGCATGATGGCGATCTGACCGGCCGGGCCGCCGAAGCTGATGAAACCCAGCTTGGTCCAGAACTTGAGAGCTTCCTTGAAAGTAACCGTGAGATTTGCTGGCTTCATCTATCTCTTTCGCCCGCACCTGACAGGGGCACATCGCGGCCGAAGATCCCGAACCCGATTGTGCCGATGACCCCGAAGACAAACGCGGTAATGAGGTTTGTCGCCGGGCTGATTTGCCACAAGAACGCGCCGCCCAGGGCGGCCAGGGAAACAAAAATATCCCGGATCAGATAATACAGACCGAACATCCCCGCCTTGCAATGATCCGGGGACAGGTCCATGATCAGGGACTTGCGGGTGGGCTCCCCGAACTCCTTGAGTCCTCTTAAAATAAAGGCCACGATCAGCCACTCGAAGCTGCGGCTGAACAGCAGCACCAGGGGAAACAGGGTGAAGAAGACAAAGGTCATCAGCACAAAGGGTTTCTTGGTGCTGCGGTCGGCAAGGTAGGCAACCGGGATGTAGACGAGCACGGCCGTGGCCATTTCGATGGTGGTCAGGAGGCCGAACTGGACGGCCGACACCGGATCGGCGATGGCCTTCATGCACCAGACGACCACGAAGGCATAGGGGATCTGCTCGCAGAATCGCACCAGGATATCGGTGACCAGCAGGCCTTTCATGGCCGGGTTCATCAGGCGCAGCAACTTTAGCGGGTTTTTTTCCGGTCTGAGGCCACAGGCGTCGGAAGCGGTGTTCCTGGCCCGTGGATCATCTTCGATCATCCACTGCTGCAGAAGCAGCGCCCCCGCAGCCATGACCAGGGCCGCGGCGAAGGCCAGCCGCACCCCGTCTTGCTCACCCCAAACGGCAATGAAGAAACCGCCAAGCAAAGGACCGAGCGCCATGGGAATCCGGCGCACCAGCGAATGCATGCTGACCCCCATGGTGCGCTTGTTCAGGGGCAGCAATTTGTACATCAGGCTCATGGTAGCCGGAAGCGATATGGCCGACCAGGAAATGAAGAGCACCGCCCCTATGAGCACCGCCTGCCAGGTCGGCACCAGGATCACCAGGGCGAAGCCGGCCATGGCCACCAGGTTGAAAATCAGCAATGAGCGCTTGGTGCCGATGCGGTCGGACAGGTAGCCGCCTGGAAAGGAGTAGAGGGCTGAGAGCAGGTTGTCCATGGCTTGCAAGAGCCCGATGGCCAGCACCCCGCCCCCCAGGGCCAGGATGTAGATGGGCAGGAACCGTTCGGCCATGCGCTCGCCCATGCCTACCAGCACCACCATGGCCAACAGACCTGCTGTGCTGCGCTGCAGGCCCAAAAAGCCTGTCAGCCGTGAGACGCGGGTTTTTGTGGTTTCGGAAGTTGCCATGGAGCGTTCCTTACGATTTCCCTTTGGCCACGTCCAACCGGCACCAGGCATACAGGGCGTCATAGACCTCGAACTGCCTTTCGATGTTCTCCAGATCATCCGGAAATCGCAGGCTGTAGCCCACGGCGATGGCCTCGATGCCGGCCGCCAGGGGGTCGGCATCCAGGCGGCCGGTGTCCGCCGCATTGATCACCCTGGCCATGCGAAGGAGCGCCGCGTCGGTCAATTGGTAGTCCTGGATGATCGCATCGAAAGTGCAGCGGTCACCGCGGTGATGCAATTCGGCGCCCTCGGTGTCGAAGGGAATCGCGCCGGTCTTTTCGGCGATTTCCATCACCTTGCTCTTGGGCACGAAGAGAAACTCGGCGTCCGAGTCGACAAACCGGGTGATCAGCCAGGGGCAGGCCACACGGTCCACGTGAACATGGGATCGGGTTATCCATTTCATTGGGGCTTCTCCTGTCGTTTCTTGGCTCCGGAATAGGCCAGGGTTTTGTCCACCAACACCTGGACGTCCTCGACCAGGTGGTTGAACTTGCCGTTCAGATCGTCGGCCAGGTGCTGCACATATTCTCGGGCCGCCTCCTCGCCGTATTTTTCCTGGAACATTCGGCTGAACTCGAGCACGCGGGTGATGTCGTGGCGGTCCTCCTTGTGCTGGGGGTCGTCGATCCATTCATGGACTTGCTGATTGGTTTTCCCGGTTCTTTGCTTGCTGATTGCCACATGTTTTTCGATGGATGGCATGGGTGGGCTCCTTCACGTTTTGTTTTCCTGATATGGGGTTTTCCCATATGGTTATTCCCTTTTTTGGCGCTGATAATAAGCGTACAAGTTGTCAAACAATCTAAGTCCTTCACTCATCCGCTGGTCATCATTCGGATGCACGGCCACCAGACCGGTCAGGAGGGCGTTGAACCCGTCGGTTTCACTTCGGTCGAATTTTTCGTCTTTTAAATCAATGTCGTGAACGATTTCCGCCATGGGCCCCAAGGCGTGGTCCTGGATCTTGAGTCGTTGGAGCATGACCTCGAAGGTGCAGCGATCCCCCTCGTGGGTGTATTCCCCATCGAACATGTCGAAGCGGACATTGCCGGGCTTGGGGGAGTAACGAGGTCCTGGAACAAATTTGAATACCGCCGCTTTGTCCACGAATCGACGGATCAACCACCCACAGGCGATACGGTCGACAAACACGTTGCCGCGGGTCACCCAGGTTTTTCCCTTCAAGTCGCCGATACCATCTCTATTTGTGATGCCGACGGATGGTTGCCCGGACAGAAGGTTCCCCAATTCCCTGAGCTGCAACTCCGCGGTGGCACGCTCCGGGGTCTGGAAAAAATCGATGGCCGCAATGTCATTCAACCGGCGCTGCAGTCTAGAGAGTTGACCAGGTCCCCTTGTGGCAGGGTCTCTGGGGTCGCTCCCGCCGGAAGACCACTCGGCAAGCAAGGCGCTGGCCTCTTGGATCAGCTTCTCGTAGTCGGATTTGCGCGCCTTGTGGAACAGGGCAAGGACCTGCTCGTCGGAAAGACCCTCCACAAAACGTGCCTCTGAAATCGAGCCATCACCGCCGCCTTCGACAATCTCCTTGAGCGTCCAGCTCAAATCCTCCCGGGACTGTTCCGAAAGGGGCATTACATAAACGGATTGCTTAATCCCCACGGCCCCTACCTGCTGTAGCCGCCGCCAGATTTTCACACGCAAGGCGTTTGGCTTCGGGGGGATTTGATGGATCAGCAACAGCCATTTTTTAGGTTCAACGGGCGCCATGGAAACTCCTATTCAGTTGTTACACTTAATTTGTTTCATATGTTACATTATTTCAAGAGGTTTATTCAAGGTTTTTTTGGAATTGCTTCGAATAGATTGTAAAAAAAGAAAAAGGTCACGCTTGGCGGTTTCAATAACCATTGGGCATTGGGGGAACCGAACACCCGAGCGGAGTTTCACATCATAAGAAGGTCGTTGTGATCGAGGACCGGCAGGCTTCATCGCCAGCATCGATCTGACGTGCGGGGATGTTGCGGACTTCATTCACGCTCTGCGCCAGTTTCTGCTAGCCGAGAAAACCTGAACTGTTCCGCGGCCGAATCCTGTCACGGGGAGTTGATCTCGGCGCTGATGGTTGCGGGGCGCAGCCTGCGGCCGCTGGACTGCCTGATGGACGAGGCGGTAGACGAAATGGTGCCCGAAGCCGGTCTTGTCGATCCCCCGAACCGGTCAGCCTGGACTATTTCGTCGCGGAGTACCCGCCGAAGAACTATCGCTCGGTGGGGCCCAGGCGCCTGATCGTGTTTCTGGCGGTTCTTGTCGCAGCACTGCTCGTCCTGGTGGCCGCCTGGCGCTGGACGCCTCTGTGGGCCTGGCCGTGGCCGCAGGGGCGCTGACTTCGTCGCGAGCTTTTTTTTCACCGAGCGGGAGCGGTGGTTGCCGTCGCGGGGGTCGGGCTTGCGAGCGTCCTGGTGGTGCCGCCGGGTTTGTCGCTTTCGGTGTCGATCATCGCCGCCTTCGTTGTTTCGTGGGATGGTGCCGCCACACAACATCTGGGCCCGCGAATTAAGCACGCCTATCGGAAAGACACCGTCAAAGCCAGCGACCACCCATGCTGATGGTGATCTCTTTTTGTTTTTGTTTGAAAGGGCAGGGTGGGTAAACACAAAAGCTGACCTATGACCGCCCCTGGGCCGGGAGCGCCGATGGGGTCATTTTTGGGGTCACTTTTTCACGTAATGGTTGAAAATATTGAAAAGGTTTTACTTATTGTAGTCAAGCAGAACTTGCTTTTAATGCTTGAAATTAATAGGAAAAGACCGGAAATCACTCAAATACGGTTTTGGTGAGGACGCGGGTGGGCCACCCGGCATCTGGGCTTGAAGGAAGCGGCGGTCGCTCGAGACCGCAGGCTGAGCAAATTGGCCGTCAGGCCGTCCCTTTTCTCCCTTGTGGAACGGTTGGGCAGAGAGTAGTTCAATCATTGGTTCGTGTCCTCATGTAGATAGTTGTTATTGTGCCAGAGTCACGGTCTTTCGGAATCGCAGCAGGGCCAAGGCGAAGAACGCCGCGCCAATGCCTGCCACGGCAGCGAAGTCCGGCCACACGACGTCGAATCCTGCACCGCGGTAAAGAATCGCCTGCGCGAGCCGGACGTAGTGCGTCGAGGGGAATGCCTCCATGAATCGCTGCACCCCCACTGGCATCGACTCCAGCGGCGTATTTCCACCGGAGAGAACAACCATCGGTAGCACCACGAGGATAAAGAGCAGTCCAAACTGCGGCATCGATCGTGCGAGCGTGGCGAGCAGAATTCCCAGCGAGGTCGCCGATGCCAAATAGAGAATCGTGCCTGAGAGGAAGAGTGGCACGGATCCGGCGATGGGCACGCCGAGCAGTCCGTGCACCATGATCCACAAGGCGAACGCCGCACCGATCAGGATGACGAGACCGTTGGCCCAGACCTTGGCCAGCATGATTTCATACGGGTGCAGCGGCATCACCAGAAGATGCTCGACGGTGCCGTGTTCGCGTTCCCGAATAAGCGCGCCGCCGGCGATAATCATGGCCAGCATGGTGACGTTGTTGATAAGTTCCATCACGCTCACGAACCACGCGCTCGTCAGGTTGGGGTTGAACATGATGGTCGTGGAAAGTCGCGCCGCCGCAGGCGAAGCCGTGCCCCTGCCGTGAACGAATTCGAGGAGTTCGTCGGACACGATGCCTTGGATGTAACTCGCACCGGCGGCGGCTTGGAGCATGGCGGTGGCATCGATGTTCACCTGAAGTTGGGGCTGTCGGCCGCGCAGCACGTCGCGCTCGAAGTCCGGCGGAACATCCATTACAAACGTGTAGCGGCCGGCATCCATGGCGTCGTCGATCTCGGAAGCGAGAATCTCTCGGGGCTCTCTGAAATAGGGTTTGAGAAGTGCATCGGTCAGCCGCCCGGAGAGCAGGGAGTGATCTTCATCCACCACGGCGATAGAGGCATTTCGCAACTCGGAACTGGTGCCGGTCGCCGCACTGTAGATCGCGTAGGTGAATGCGTAAAAGACGAGCAACAGCAGCACTTTGTCGTGCCGCAGGCTGCGCAGTTCCTTGACGCCAAGACGAAAGATGTTTTGCAGGTGTCGCACGGTTATTTCTCCTGCTTCCGAAGGAACGCCAGGCTCAGGATAGTGAACACGGGGATGAAGACCGCGAGCGCAGCGAAGCTGGCTGACAGCGCAGTGAACCCGAGCGACTTGGTGAAGGCTCCGACGCTGATCTTCATGAAATACGTGCTGGGATAAAGCGTCCCAATCGTCGCCGCACCACCCGTCAACGACGACAGCGGCGTCAGGAATCCGGAGAACTGGACGACCGGCATCACCGTGAGAATGGCCGTGCCGAAGAGCGCCGCGAGCTGCGTCTTCGTGAAGGCGGAAATGAGCAGACCCATCCCGGTGGTGGCCACCACGTAGAGCAGCGCGCCGATCGTGAGCGGGAGCAGCCCGGCTTTTAGCGGCACCCTGAAGAGAAAAACCGCCATCGCGATCAGCGTAAAGAAGTTGAGCAGTCCGATGCCGACGTAGGGCAGCTGCTTGCCGAAGAGAAACTCCAGCCGCGTGACGGGCGTGGCGTACAAGTTGGTGATTGAGCCCAGCTCCTTCTCACGCACCACGCCCAGCGCCATCAGTATCGCAGGGAAAAAGATCAACAGAATGGCGATGACGCCAGGCACGATCGCGTAAATACTCTTGAAGTCCTGGTTATATCGATAGCGGAACTGGATCCCGGCCGGCGCCGCCGTCGTCGGGCTGCCCCTTTGCAGATTGTTGAGATACAACCGGTGTAGCCCTTGCACGTATTCGCGCATCGTCTCGCCGCGCGATGGCATCGCGCCGTC
>JBFYWS010000446.1:0-3224 GCA_041310935.1 Desulfobacteraceae bacterium
GTCGAAGGAAAACGAAAAGGACCTGGAGGACATCCCCAAAAAGGTCCAGAAGGAAATCCAGTTTCACTTCGTGGACCGCATGCTGGACGTTCTCAAGCTGGCGCTTGAGAAGTAATCCAAGTCATCAAAGCAGCGCGGCATGCACCGCAGAGGTATGGCGAAGTAAATGCACGTGGCGATGAAACAGTCCCCCACGGGATGCGAACGTGTGGGCCTGCTCGATCACGGCGCCACTTTGATCACATTGTTCTCGCTCCCGAAACAGTTGGGGCATGTCAGCGTGTTGTGAGGGTCGTTGTACCACTCCCCGTCCACCCAGAACCGATATTCATAGCTGCCGGGGAATATCATCACAATTTTGCGCCAGACCCCGTTTTTGTCCTTGCGCATCGGGTGCGTCTTGGGCTCCCACTCGTTGAAATCCCCCATTAGAATGACCTGCTCGGCCTGGGGCATTTCCAATACGAATTCGATGCGGCGACGCTTGGGATCTTTCTTCTTAGCTGTTCGGGCCATCTGACTTCCCTCCATTTTCTTCTGTTCGGACGCGAATTACATTCAAGATTAATACATTTATGGCGATAATCACCACTTAACAGGGCCGAGTTGCGGCCCTGACCCGAAAATTTCTTTGAAAGTTGCAGCCCGATGTTGTATAATTATTTGACAGAACTCAAAAAAAACGGTTTTTCGAGGTCGAAAATTTTTATTGACACGCGCGATACTTTGTATTAGGCTTGCCATCAATACACCATATGCAGGGGGTCTTGGCCCCTGTAACATGGATTACACAGCAAGAATGTCGGACCGTTAACAAGGGGTTAACAACAACCCATACGAAAGGGGCGAGAGACTCCGTCCGCGTACAATTGGCAGTATAGCTCCAAAATCTCCCAGCTTCAAGTAATTTGGTTGTTGACATCAACCCATCACCCATCAAACGAAAGGAGATCCTGAATTCCAATGAAAACGGATGCGGCAAGTTTTCGCAATCCTGCTACTTCAACGGTGCCGGGCTCAGCGGGTGAGTTGGCAGGAGAAAACGACGAAGAGCCTCCCAGTCCAGCAACGTGTTTGGAAAATGTAGTACCGCTACCGGAAATAACGCCACGTTTAAGAAGTAAAGTTTCTGTCTTCCCGGCATCCCGGTCACGCCCCGCCTCGAATTTAAAGGCGAATGCCTTTCGCCGCGCATTTTTCCCCGCCGTTACCGACAAGGAATGGAACGACTGGCAATGGCAGATCCGGCACAGGATCCGTCACATCGAATCGCTCGAGCGCATGCTGAAACTCTCCGAAGCAGAGCGTGCAGCGGTCGAAATGATTCAGTCCAGACTGCCGGTCGGCATCACGCCCTATTTCATGAGCCTGCTGTCCAAGGAGGATTCGAACGACCCTCTGCGCCGGACGGTGGTGCCCACGACGGCCGAATTCGTCACCACCCCCGAGGAGGCCGAAGACCCGCTGAGCGAGGATTCCATGAGCCCGGTGCCGGGGCTGGTCCACCGCTACCCCGATCGCGTGCTGCTGCTCGTGCTTGATTTCTGCTCCACCTACTGCCGGTATTGCACGCGTTCGCGCGTGGTCGGCCACGGCGCCATCTACCCCAGCCGTTCGCGCCTGGAGCGGGCCATCGAGTACATCCGGTCGACCCCCACGGTGCGCGATGTTCTGATCTCCGGCGGCGACCCGCTGACACTGAACGACGAGCGCCTGAACTGGCTGCTGTCAAAGCTGCGCGAAATTCCTCACGTGGAAATCCTGCGCATCGGCACCAAAATCCCGGCCGTGCTGCCCCAGCGCATCACGCCCAACCTGGTCCGCATGCTGCGCCGCCACCACCCGCTGTGGATGAGCCTGCACTTCACGCACCCGTCCGAGTGTACGCCGGAAGCCTATCGGGCCTGCGAGCGGCTGGCGAACGCCGGCATCCCCCTGGGCTCCCAGACCGTGCTGCTCAAGGGCATCAACGACAACGTCGAGACCATGAAGGCGCTCTGCCATCATCTGCTGCGGATGCGCGTGCGGCCGTATTACATCTACCAGTGCGACCCGATCACGGGATCGAGCCACTTCCGCACCCCGGTCGAAAAGGGTCTCGAGATCATCCGCGGCCTGCGGGGCCACACCACGGGGTATGCGGTCCCGACGTACGTCATCGACGCCCCCGGCGGCGGCGGCAAGATCCCGCTCATGCCGAACTACGTCGAGGGCCGTGAGGGCGGCGACCTGCTGCTGCGCAACTATTGCGACCGGCAATACCGCTACCCGGATGTGGTGGGGGCGTGAGACGGAGACCGCCCCCATGCGCATCGGTCTGACCCACGACCTGCGGTCCGAGTACCTTGCGACCGGGTACACGGAAGACGAGACCGCCGAGTTTGATCGCGAAGAAACGATAGACGCCATCGACGCCGCGCTGCAGCGCCTCGGCCACGCAACCGACCGGGTCGGTAACGCGCGGCAGTTGGTGGAACACCTCGCGGCCGGCCGCCGCTGGGATCTGGTCTTCAACATCGCCGAGGGGATGATCGGGATCGGGCGTGAGGCGCAGATCCCCGCGCTCCTCGATGCCTACGGGATCCCCTACACCTTCTCGGACCCGCTGGTGATGAGCCTGACCCTGCACAAGGGCATGACCAAGCGGGTCATGCGCGACGCCGGTGTCCCGACCTGCGACTTCGCCGTGGTTGAGCACCCGGACGACATCGCGCAGGTCCGCTTCGGTCCGCCCTATTTCGTCAAACCCGTGGCCGAGGGCACGGGCAAAGGCGTCTCGCCGAAATCCATCGTCCGCCGCCGCAAGGAGCTGCCGGAAGCCTGCCGGCTGCTGCTCGAGACCTACCGCCAGCCGGTCCTGGTGGAACGATTTCTGCCCGGGCGGGAGTTCACGACCGCTGTGATCGGAACCGGCCGCCAGGCGGAAGTGATCGGCACGATGGAAGTTTTGCTGCTGGCTGACGCCGAACAGCAGGTCTATTCCTACCACAACAAGGAAAACTTTGAGGCACTGGTGCACTACCGGCTCGTGCAGCCGGCCGACGACCCGCTGGTGGCCGACATCGAGGACATCGCCCTGCGCGCCTGGCGGGTGCTCGGCTGCCGCGACGCGGGCCGCCTCGACCTGCGCTGCGACAAACGCGGCCGGCCGCAGTTCATCGAGGTAAACCCCCTGGCCGGCCTGCACCCCGAACACTCCGACCTGCCCATCATCTGCGGCCTCG
>JBFYWS010000449.1:0-7449 GCA_041310935.1 Desulfobacteraceae bacterium
GGGCTACAACACGACCACGGCTGCGGATGCCAAGCTGTCCGCCGAGCAGGGATGGTGGGGCAAGGAAATTCCTTACATCCCGGCCAAGTAAGCTCGGCCACGCGTCAGTTTCAGTTCAGCCGGAACAACTGCAAAATGGCAGGGTGGAATCCATCCTGCCATTTTTTTGGGGAGCGGCATCGCGGCCGTGCAACATTCTTTGAAGTTGATGGGCTCGTGATGAAGCGCAATCCGCCGCAGGCGGAAAGTTGGACTTCCAATGAAGTTGAGCCTTTTTTACTGTGGGAGTCCGCCGCGGCGGACCGCGATGATCGTGGCTGGAGCCTACTCCGCCGAAGCAGCTTTGGCTACGAAGGCCGGGAGCCACTCCCACAAGGGCGACACTTCATTGCCGACAGGGCGGCGCAACGCGCCGTAACTCGCTTTCTACGAAGTCGTCAAAGTTAGAACTCGGTTAACGCCATGGCCCCGCAAGCCCCTTTCCGCTTGACCCGCAGGCGCTGCTCTTCTATACTTCGACAATTTAAGCGCAGGGATATCCCCTCCCAACCCGGTGCCGGTTAGTCGGTCCCGGGTTTGACGACACCAAGCGATCGAGGCAGCGCCCCTTCGATGAAGCGATTACCACTTTCTCGCCCATCCGATCATCGCACCGATTGTGGGCAGAAATTCCAGAAGCCCAACCGGCTTTGCTTCTGGGTGCAGGCATGTGTTCTGACCGTCATGCTGTTGCTGCCGGCTGGATGCGGCGTGCACAAGAAGATGACCGTCGTTAGTGCCGCCGCACTGGTGGAGGACGTCGCCAAGGCGTCCTACAAGCAATCCGACCTGCGGCTGGTCCGCGAGGGCATGCCGGCCTACCTGATGCTCATGGACGGCATGGTGGAAGGCTGGCCCGACAACGAACGGCTGCTGCTGGCCGCCGCCCAAGCCTACGCTTCCTATGCCACAGCGTTCGTCGGCGCCGATGACGCGGCGTTTCGCGACGTGCTCCTGCTGCGGGCCAAGACCTATGCCCTGCTGGCCTTGGAGCAACGCGGAATTTCAACACCCCTCACATCTCCGTTTGGCGACTTCGAGCGGCAGGTCGGTCAAACCGCCCAATCCGACGTGCCTTATGTGTTCTGGTCCGCCTCCTGCTGGGGCAACTGGATCGCTGCCCACGCCAATTCCATCTCCGCCGTGGCGGAGCTGCCGCGCGTGGAAGCCCTCATGCGCCGGGCGCTGACCTTGGATGAAACCTACTATTACGGCGGGCCGCACATTTTCATGGGCATTTTATACGCCTCCCGGCCTCAGGTGGCCGGCGGCAACCTCGGCCTTTCCAAACAGCATTTTCTCAAAGCGATTGAAATTGGCCACGGCAAGTTCCTGATGGCCTACGTGTATTATGCGGACTATTACGCCCGCAAGGCGTTTGACCGGGAACTGTTCGTTTCCGTCCTGAACAAGGTCCTTGAAACCCCGGCGGACACCGTGCCGGAACTGACACTGCTCAACACCGTCGCCCGGCACAAGGCCGCCGCTCTGCTCGGCAAGACGGACGAGTATTTTTAAAGGAGACTCTCCCATGCGCCGCCCGGCATGCCAGTTTATAGTGATGGTTGTGCTTTTCCTGTTCGGCAGCCTGCTGCCTCTCCACTTCGCAGAGGGCCAGTCGCCTGTCATCATCAAGTTGGCCACGCTTGCGCCTGAAGGCAGCCCATGGATACAGGTGCTCAAGGCCGCAGCCGACGAAGCCCAGCAAAAAACCGGCAACGCCGTGCAGTTCAAGATTTATCCGGGCGGGGTCATGGGCGATGAGCGCGACATGGTCCGCAAGATGCACATCGGACAGCTCCAGGCCGCCATGCTGAGCTCGGCCTCGCTCGCCTCCATGTACCCCGAGATCGACGTGCTCCAGACCCCTTTTCTTTTCGACAGCTATCCCGAGACGGACTTCGTTGTCGGCAAGATGCAAGACGGTTTCAAGAGCGGCCTCGAGAAAAACGGTTACGTGGCGCTGGGCTGGTCGGAGGCCGGGTTCGTCTACCTGATGTCGACTGTCCCGGTGGAAACCCTCGAACTGCTCAGGAAGGCCAAGGTCTGGATCTGGAACGACTCCCCCATGTCCAAGGCCATCTTCGAAGAAGCCGGCGTCATCGGGGTGCCGCTGTCCATCACCGACGTGTTGGTCGGCCTCCAGACCGGGTTGGTGGAGGTGGTCTACGTCCCGCCCTCGGTCGCGGTCGCCCTGCAGTGGTTCACCCGAATAAAGTACATTACGGACGCACCCTTGAATTACATGCTGGGCGGGCTGGTGGCGAAAAAGGAGGCCTTCGACAAAATCGACCCCCAGCACCAGTCCGTGGTCAAAGAGGTATTTCAGCGCCACATGACCCGGCTGAAGGAGATCATCCGCGCCGAGAACCAGGAGGCCCTCACCGTCATGCAGAAGCAGGGCATCAAGCTCATCTCCCCGGGCAAGGCGCAGATTGCCGACTACAAGGCCATTTCGGAAAAGGCCATGCAGAAGGAGAGCGGCCACAAGTTTTCGCCCAAGACAAAGGAGGAGGTTTCTGCCTGGCTCAAAGCCTACGCGGAGGGCAAGAAGTGAGATTCTGGGAGCGGCTGGATGAAACCATCGGCAGACTGGAAAAGGCCCTCATGGTGCTTTTCCTGGGGTTGATGATCGTTATGGCCTTTGCTCAGATCGTTTTGCGCAACTTCACGGGAATCGGTCTGCCCTGGTCCGAATCCCTGGTGCGCTACCTGGTGCTGTGGGTCGGGTTCATCGGGGCCTCCCTGGCCGCCCGGGAAGGCCGGCACATCACCATCGAGGTTATCAAAATGCGGCCCACGGTCAGCGGCAGGCGCTATTTGGTGGCCATCTCCCAGTTCTGCGCCGTTCTCGTCTGCGCCGTGATGACCTGGGCCGCGGTGAAGTTCGTCCGTGACGACGCCCAGATCGCCACCCGCACGTTTCTGGACCTGCCCACCTGGGTCCTGGAGACGATCATCCCCGTAACCTTTGCGATCATGAGCCTGCGTTTTCTGCTGCGCGCGATCCGGGCGCTGCGCCGGGAGCCGGCGCCGCCGCTATGACCACCCTGCTGATCACGGCCGCAGCTCTTCTGCTGTTGCTCATCGGGACCCCCGTGTTTGTCGTCATCTGCGGGCTGGCCCTGTATCTTTTTTCTGCGAGCGGAATCGATCTTTCCGCCGTCGTCATCGAAATCCACCGTCTGGCAACCACCCCTGTACTGGTGGCCATCCCCCTGTTCACCTTTGCCGGCTACCTGCTCTCGGAGAGCGGCGCCCCGCGGCGCCTGATTCGGCTGGCCGACGCCCTGCTCGGCTGGCTGCCCGGCGGCCTGTCCGTGATCGCGCTCGGGACCTGCGCGATTTTCACGGCGCTCACCGGTGCGACCGGGCTCACCATCATCGCCCTGGGCGGGATCCTGCTGCCGGCCATGAGCCGGGGGAAATACCCGGAGAGCTTTTCCCTGGGGCTGCTCACCACATCGGGGACCCTGGGCCTGCTGTTTCCACCGAGCCTGCCCCTGATCGTCTATGCCATCGTCGCCAAGGTGGACATCGGACAGCTCTTCGTGGCAGCTCTCCTGCCGGGTGCGCTGCTGGTGGTGCTGCTGTCGGTCTACAGCATCCTCGTCGCCGCCCGGCTCCGCGTGCCCCGTAAACCATTCCGGGCCGGCGAGCTGGTTGCGGCTGTAAGGGGGTGCATCTGGGAGCTGCCGCTGCCGCTGGTGGTGCTGGGAGGGATCTACACCGGCTATTTCGCCGTGAGCGAGGCCGCCGCCATCACGGCGATGTACGTGTTCGTAGTGGAGGTGCTGATCCTGCGCGACATCCGCTGGGGGGCGCTTCCGGAACTCATCAAGCAGAGCATGGTGCTGGTGGGCGGGGTGCTGATCATCCTGGGTGCGGCCATGGGCCTGACCAACTATCTCATCGACGCTGAAATCCCCATGCAGATGCTGGATTTTTTCCAGGCGCACATCGCTAGCCGCCTGGTCTTCCTGGTGGTGCTCAACCTGTTCCTGCTGGCCGTGGGCTGCACCATGGGCATCTTCTCGGCTCTGGTGGTGGTGGTCCCCCTCATCACGCCGATTGCCCAGGCCTACGCAATCGACCCCATCCACCTCGGGATCATCTTCCTCACCAACCTGGAAATCGGCGCCTCCCTCCCACCCCTGGGCATCAATCTTTTCATCGCCGGCCTGCGCTTCGAGCGGCCGGTGCTCAAGCTCTACGCGGCCTGCCTGCCCTTCGTCGGCCTTCTGCTCGCGGCCCTCGCCCTGATCACCTATTGGCCCTGGCTGAGCCTGGTGCTGGTGAGATAAACATTGGGATCTTTGGGTGTCCGAGTATCTGGGTGTTTGGTTTGAATGATCTTTCTTTTTTGCCAAACAACAAAACGCCTCAACACCTGAACACCAATTCTTACCTGAGTTGAGCCATTCAAATTTTAGTTTTTTCGGAAAGACCCCATCGGGACTCGATGTGAATCGACAGAATTGATCAATCTATGTCTTACTTGACACCCTTGCCCGCGAGATACGGTCCGTATTTCTTGTCCGTCTCCATGATGTGTTTGCCCAGCCAGTCCTTCAGAAAATTGGTGATCTGGATGGGGCTTCCCAGGGTGCCCTGGCGGAACTGCTCGTGGAGGTCCTTGACCTTCTGAGTCATCTTGTCGTGCCGGGCCTTGTGATCCTGATACTCCGGATACCCGTTGGCGGACATGATTTGCTCTTCGCTCGCGAAATGTGTCTTGGTGTAGAGCAGAAGATCGCCCAAGACCTTGCCCAGCACATCCCTCCCTTTCCCCGCCTGCATGGCGTCGTAGAGTTCGTTCAGAAAGCCAACGAGTTTTTGATGCTGCTGATCGATCTTGGGGATCCCGACGCTCAGTTCGCTGCTCCAGTTCAAGAAAGCCATGATGTTCAACCTCCTTATGGGGTATAATGTTCAACCGGTTGGCCACAGTGTTATATTGGCAGGTTTCGGCCGAACTTTAGCAGACGAAATTGACAGGACCGGTGCTAACGGGTAACATTTTCCATCTTTGGGCCAAGGAGTGCTTATGCGGAAAAATGGATGGATTTTGTTTATATCCCTGATCGTCCTGGCGACCCCCTGGCTGGGCCACGCCGTCGGGGATGTCCAGGTAGGAACGCCGGGCTTCCAATCCCAGATCGCCGTCGAACCCAGCGCGAGCCCGAATCAGGTCATCGTATCGGTGCTCGACCCGGCGGGCAACCCCATGCTGGGCCTCCAGCCGCAGGACTTCGTCCTGGGCCAGGGCATCCGCAAGGCCCGCATCCTGTCGGCCGAACCCATGGCGAGCACCAAGACCCTGCCGGTGAACCTGGTGCTGGTGATCGACAACTCCTTCTCCATGTATGAGCGCCATGCCATCCAGCCCCTGCTCGTGGCCCTCAACGAACTTTTGAAAGACGTGCGCCCGATCGACACCATCCACGCCGTGGTGTTCAGCGACACCGAGACCCGGGCCGCCGGCGGCCGCACGCTCAACGTCCGGACCTTCAGGTCCAACACGTTTTCCGAGTTGAAGGCCTTCTTCGCGGCCGCCTTCGACCGCGGCATCACCACCAAGACCTATCTCAACGAGGCGATCCTGGCCGGCCTCGACATCGCGAAGAACATGCCGGTAAACGAGCAGAAGCTGATGATGGTGTTCTCGGACGGCGAGGACTTGAACAGCAAGTACCGCATCCCCGAGGTGACGGCCGAGGCCGGCCGCATCGCGAAACTGGGTATATATTGCATCGATTACATGCCCCGGGAGCAGACCGACGAGTTTCTCGCCGGTCTGGCCGGCAGGCATGGCGGCCGGATCTGGAAGGCCCGGTCCGCCGCCGAGCTCGTTCCCATCTTCCAGTCCTTTAAGAGCACCATCCTGCGTCGCTACGTGCTGACCTACGAGCTCCTGAACCCGATCGCGCTTGCGCCCAACACCCTGAATTTCGACGTCCTGGCCGCCACAACGGGTGCGGCGGCCTCGCACATGGTGTTCTTCTTCACCGGTCGCAGCGATATCCCGGACCGGTACGCGCTCTTCGAGGACGGCGCCCAGGCCGACGCCTTCGAGCCCGCCAGCCTGTCCGGCGCCCTGAACCGCTATCTCAACATCCTCAACGTGGTCGGCCACGGCCTGCGCCATGACCCCGCCGCCCAGGTCGATATCGTGGGCTGCACCTCCGAGGCCGGCGTCGAACAGGGCGAGCTCGCCCTTTCCCTGCGCCGGGCCGAGACCGTCAAGGACTACCTCCGGAAGATCTGGGGCATCGCCGCCGACCGCATGTTCATCGAGGCGCGCCACCTGCCGGGCGCGCCGTCGGATTCGGAGAGCCCGGTCGGCCGGCTTGAAAACCAGCGCGTGGAGATCCTCATCGCGCCTGCCGCCTCCCGGTCCCGGATTTTTGGGAGCCTGGTCGCGGAGACCCGCCACCGCGACGAGATCTTCGTCAATCTCGACCTCTTCCCCTTGCCGAACATCCCGGCCTGGGAGCTCGTCATCCAGGGCGAGGACCGGCCGCTCAAAACCGTCCACGGCACCGGCGACGTTCCCCCTGCCTTCCAGATCCCGATAGACGAACTTGGCCGTGACCAGCTCGCGCGATTGAGCGCCATCGAAGCCGTCATCCGCGTGACCGACGCCCAGGGCCAGGTCCACGAGGCCACATCGGACCTCTGTCACATCCGCACCTCCGACAAGGAGCTGATGAAAGACCTCGCCTTTCCGCCCTCCGGGGCGGTCGACCTCGTGCCGGAGAGCGTCACCGTCGAAGAGATCACCATCGTGGACAGCGCACCCCTGCTCAGCTATGTCTACTTCGACACCGGCCGCGCCGACATCCCGATCCGCTATGTCCGCTTCAACAGCGCGGCGGAACCCCAGGCATTCGACGAGCGGGCGCTGAAGGGCACCCTGGAAAAGCACCACCAGGTGCTCAACATCATCGGCCGGCGCACCGCGGACCGCCCCCGGGCGCGGCTGCGCATCACCGGCTGCAACTCCAACTGGGGCGAGGAGAAGGGCAAGACCGAGCTCTCACGCCGCCGGGCCGAGGCCGTGCGCACCTACCTGCAGGCGGCGTGGGGGATCGAGCCTGCCCGCATGACCGTGGACGCGCGCGATCTGCCCGCGGTCGCCAGCGCCGGCAACATCCCCGAGGGCCGGGCCGAGAACCAGCGCGTCGAGATCACCTCCGACGACCCGGCGATTCTCGACACCGTCCAGAGCACTTTCATCGAAGCCGTGAGCGACACCGACCGGTTCCGGATCACGCCGCAGATCGACACCGTCCTCGGCCTGAAAGAGTGGCGCATCGAGATGGCGGGCGACGGCAAGCCCCTGGAAGCCCTGAGCGGCACAGGCGCGCTGGATGCGAGCTACGTGCTTGCGTTGAAGGACCTGGGGCT
>JBFYWS010000500.1:0-8403 GCA_041310935.1 Desulfobacteraceae bacterium
AAGATCGGCCTGCTGGCCCCACTCACCGGTTTTGCCGCGGCGGACGGACTCAGTGTGAAGAACTCCGTGGACTTGGCCGTGGAAAAAGTGAACAAGGAGGGCGGCCTGCTCGGGAAAAAGGTCGAACTGGTGACCTACGACGACCGGGCCGATGCCAAGGACGCCGTGGCCCTCGCCCAAAAGCTCATCCAGCAGGACAAGGTGGTCGGCCTGGTCGCGGGATCCTACAGCATGCCCACCCGGGCCGTGGCGCCCCTGTTCCAGGACGAGGGCATCCCTCTGGTGGCGGCCTACGCGATTCACCCTGACGTCACCAAAGCCGGAGATTTCAACTTCCGCAATGGGTTCCTCGGGGCGGTGGAGGGTCGCGGCGCCGCATACACGGCGGTGGAGCTCCTGAAAGCCAAAAAAATCGCTCTCCTCACCAGCGACAACGACTTCGGCCGCACCCTGGCCGAAGGCTTCAACGAGTACATCGCCAAATTTGCCAAGGGCAAGGCGGAGGTCGTCATCGCCCTGACCTACCCGATGTCCGAGAAGGATTTCAAACCCTACCTGTCGAAGATCAAGGAGGTGAACCCGGACGTGATCTTTTCGAGCGGCTACTACTTCCAGACCGGCCCGGTGCTCAAGCAGGCGCGTGAGCTCGGGATGAAGTCTCAGATCATCGGCGAGGAGGGCGCCGACTCCCCCAAGACCGTCGAGATCGCCGGTGATGCGGCAGAGGGCTTCGTCATCGTCACCAACCTCAACCGCGACGACAAGCGGCCGTTCGTGCAGGAGTTCCTGAAGGAGTACGAGAGCCGCTTCAAGATCCAGCCGGACATGGTGGGCGCTTCGGCCTACGATGCGTTCATGATTATTTGCGACGGCATCAAGCGCGCCAAGAGCACCACCGGCAAGGCCATGCGGGAGGCCATTGCCGCCACCAAGGACTACGACGGCCTGACGGGCGTCATCAAGGGCTTCAACAAGGGCGAGGTGGTGAAGGAGGTCCAGGTCCAGCAGGTGAAAGGCGGACGCTTCCGCTACCTCGGGGTCATCACCGACCCGGCGCTGATTACGCCGTAGTCGATCGGTTTCAAAACATCAGAGACCCCTTCTCGGTGCATCTGGAAGGGGTCTCTTTTTTTGGCTTTACCTAAATTGAGCGATTCTGTCGATGCGCATCGAGTCCTTCCGCAAAAACCAAAATTGGAATCGCTCAACTCAGGTTTAGTAAACCAAGTCTTCCGATGCCACCTTGGTTTTAAACAGGTTGTACGCCCAGGCCTGGTAGGCCAGCACGATCGGCACGAAGATGATCACGACGACCAGCATGATCGTGAGGGTGAGCTGCGTCGAGGACGCGTTGTGCGCCGTCAGGCTCCAGGCCGGGTTCATGCTCGACGGGAACATGTTCGGGAAAAGCCCGATCACACCGTAGAAGGTGGCGCCCACGATGGTGAGGGCGGAGGCGAACCATGCCTTGAAAAAGGCCTGCTTTGCCAGGAACACCCGGATGCCGAACAGCGCGGCCACCGTGAGCAGGATCACCGCGAAGAGCAGCGGGTTGGCCAAATAATTCGCATAGAGCTTGGTTGTGAAGAAGCTTGCCGCCAGAAACACCACGGCAACCACCACTTCCACCGGCCAGATCTTGGCTGCGGCCGAGGCGGCCCGGGCCTGAAGCTCGCCCTCGGTTTTGGCTGCGAGCCAGAGGGCGCCGTGCACCAGGAAGAGCAGCACGAAGAGCACTCCGCCGATCAACCCATAAGGGTTGAGCAGCGTGAACAGCGTTCCCTGGTAGACCCCCTTCTGGTCGATGGGGATGCCCTGGAAAATATTGGCAAAGGCCACGCCGAAGAGCAGCGCCGGGACGAAGCTGCCGATGAAGATGCAGGTGTCCCAGAGCTTGCGCCAGCCGGGGCTATCCACCTTGCCGCGGAACTCGAAGGCCACCCCGCGCAGGATCAAGGCAAACAGGATGAGCATGAGCGCCGAGTAAAGCGACGAGAACATCACCGCGTAGACGCGCGGGAACGCCGCGAACGTAACACCGCCGGCCGACAGCAGCCAGACCTGGTTTCCATCCCACAAAGGCCCCATGGAGTTCACCATGGCGCGCCTGTCCTCTTCGGTTTTCCCAAGGAAGGGCAAGAGCGACCCGATGCCGAGGTCAAAGCCGTCGGTCATGAAATACACCGCCCACAAAAGCCCCCAAAGAAAGAACCATATGGATTCGAGCACCATTTTATATCTCCTCCTTCACATCCGGAAACGTTGATTGTGCGAGCCACTCAAACAGCATCCGGTTTAAAACCCTTGCCGAGTGCCGCGGTCGGGCCGGCTAAGGCGTCCGGACCCAGGCGTGCATATTTGGCGATGAGGTAATAGCCCACGCCGCCCAGCAGGCCGTACACCAGGATGAAGGCCACCAAACTCACGGCGACCTGCGAAGCGGCAATGGGCGACACCGCATCAGCGGTTTTCATCAGGCCGTAGACGATCCAGGGCTGGCGGCCCACTTCCGCCAGAACCCAGCCGGCGGTGTGCGCCAGGAAAGGCAGCGGGATGGAGAACATCATCAGTTTGAGATACCAGGGGGTTTCCAGCAGCCGTTTCCGGATGAAGATTCCGATGAGCATCATGACGGCAAAATAGGTCCCCAGGCCCACCATGACCCGGAAGGACAGAAAGGTCAGCAGCACCGGCGGGCGCTCGCTTTTCGGAAACTCCTTCAACCCTTTCACCTTGGCGCTGAAATCACCGTGGCCCAGGAAACTTAAAAGGCCCGGGATGGCGCCGATCTCGACGGCGTTGTGCTCGTTCTGCTCATCCGGCACGGCAAACATGTAAACCGGCGCCCGGGACGTGGTGTCCCAGAGCGACTCCATGGCGGCAAGCTTCGCGGGCTGAACCTTGGTCACATGCTTGGCGTGCATGTCGCCTTCGAGGATAACCCAAAAGGAGGCGATCGTGCCCACCACTAGGCCGAGTCGGAAGGAGCGGGTGAAAAAGTCCATGTTCTGTTGCTTGAGCAGATGATAGGCGCTGATGCCCATGATGAAAAAAGCCGCCAGAAGCAAGGCCGCCGGTACCACGTGCAGGATCTGCAGGATGCTGAAGGTGTTGAAGACCACGGCGGCAAAATCAGTCAGCTCGGCCCGGCCGTTGCGGATGGCATACCCCACCGGCTGCTGCATCCAGCCGTTGGCGGTGAGGATCCAGATCGCGGAAAGGTTGCTCGCCCCGGCCACAAGCCACATCACCATCGCATGCGCCTTGCGCGAGAGCTTCTTCCAGCCGAACACCCAGACACCGATCAGCGTGGACTCCAGGAAAAAGGCCGCAGTGGCTTCGATGGCCAAAAGCGAGCCGAAGATGTCACCCACGTAGGCCGAATACCCCGACCAGTTGGTACCGAACTGGAACTCCAGCGTGATGCCGGTGACGACCCCCACGGCGAAGTTGATCAGGAAAAGCTTGCCCCAGAACTTGGTCATCTTGAGGTAGGTTTCGTTGCCGGTGCGTGCGTACTGAGTCTCCATGATCGCGACCAGCACCGACAACCCCAACGTCAGGGGTACGAAGAAAAAGTGGAAAATCGTGGTCGCGGTGAACTGCAGCCGCGAAAGCAACAAGACGTCCATTTAGGTAGCTCCTTTCTTCAAACGGTTGACCCCGCGACGCGGCCGGCCGGCCGGCGTCGCCTCCAACGTCAATGACGGCCTGCAGCTGGTTTCCTGCAGAATCCGGTCGAAGGTGGCCTCCTGGAGCGTCTGGCGCAACTGGTCCTTGGCCTTCGCCCAGATGCAGTGCACGGCGCAGGCGTGGCTGCGGTTGCAGGATTCCGGCCGCATGACGCAGTCGTTCAGGAAGATCTCGCCGATCACCGCCTCGACCACCTCCAGCAGCGTCAGATGCTCGGGGGCAACGACCAGACGGACGCCACCCTTGGCGCCCTGGACGATCTCGATCGCTCCGGCCCGGGCCAGCTGCTGGGCGATCTTGCCCAGGAACTGGTCCGGGATGTCCATCTTGCGGGCGATCTCCTTGCGGGCGCAAAGCACCCCCACCCCCTGGGATGCCAGGTACAGCACACAGCGCACCGCATATTCACCCGCCCGCGTCAGTCGCATGGTACTCCTCGTAAACAGGATAAATAGGATCTTATTTATCCTGTATATCCAGGCATTCGAAGACTGTCAAGAATTTTTTCAGCACCGGTGGGGTCCGTTTTCACCCGCGATGGACTGGCTGGAAAAAAGGACAAGGGGGGGTTTAAAAAAAATGCCGAAGGCGCTAGAATGCGACAGGATCACGACAAGGCATATCCCATGCAGGCAGCCGCATACACCTATCTGACCGATGCCGACTGGACGCAGCGCATTAGCGAGCTGGAGCGGATCGCCGGCAGCTGCGAGCTCTGCCCGCGTCGCTGCGGCGTGAACCGTTTCGAAGGCGAGCGCGGCTTCTGCGCAGCACCGGGCGAGCTCGTCGTCTCGAGCATCTTCCCCCACCACGGCGAAGAGCCGCCGCTCTCCGGCACCGGCGGGTCCGGGACCGTCTTCTTCACCCACTGCACCCTGAAGTGCGTCTTCTGCCAGAACTACCAGATATCGCACGAGCAGGAGGGGCGACCGTTTTCAGTGGAGGAGCTGGCGCGCAAGATGCTGCACCTCCAGGAGTTGGGCTGCCACAACATCAACCTGGTTACGCCCACCCATTTTCTGCCCTGGATCCTGCGATCGCTGAAAATCGCGGCCGGTGGCGGCCTGCGCCTGCCGATCGTCTACAACTGCGGCGGCTACGAGCTGGTCGAAACCATCGACCTGCTCACGGACGTGGTGGACATCTGGCTGCCCGACATGAAATACGGCGACAACGTGCCGGGCGAGCGCTACTCGGCCGCACCGGACTACGTGGAGGTCAACCAGGCCGCCATCCGTCGAATGTTCCGCCAGGTCGGGCCGCTGCGCTGCGATGCTAAGGGGATTGCCGAGCGCGGGCTGTGCATCCGGCACCTCGTGCTGCCGAACGATCAGTCCGCCAGCCGCGCCGTTCTGGACTTCCTCACGAACACCTTCGACCCGCAGGATATCTTCATCAGCCTCATGGCCCAGTACCGGCCGCTGTACCGTGCCGAGCACCATGCGTCGATCGGCCGCCGCGTGAGCCCTGAGGAGTTCGAGGCCGTCAAACGCGAGTTCATCGCGGCCGGGTTGGAAGGGTTCTACCAAGAGCCGGAGAAGATCGACACCACCTTCGTAATCGATTTCACCCGTCGCAAGGAAGAGCCGTTGACGGGCAAATGAACGCAACGGGGGCAACCGGTTCGGATCCACTTTTTTGCTTGACTTTCATCCCCGTTCGGTCTAGTGCATGGGTTTAAGTTCAGGCGCTCCAAGGGGGATGCGGCTGTCGGCCGCCGGGAATTGCCGCCTGATCGACAATTCCGCCCCGAACATGGAGCTTAAAAGGGAACCTCGTGCGAATCGAGGACGGGCCCGCCGCTGTGACCCTCGCCGTTTGCATCCCAGGATGCCGACGGAACCGTTTCAGCCTCAAGACGCCACTGTACTGAAGTTCGGGTACGGGAAGGCCGCTGAAAGGGAAGGGAAGTCAGAAGACCTGCCTGAACGATCCCGTAGTCTCCGTGGACCGAGAATTGTTCAGCGATCGTCAGGAGCTTTCCTGAATCCCGGATCGAACCAATTTCGGTCCGGGATTTTTTTGTTCAGCGGTGACGGTTGCCGAACCGAGACCGCTCCGGACGATCCATGAGAAACCTGCTGTCCACCATCGTCAAGATCGGGGCGATCGCCGCCGGGCTGGCACTCCTTGCCGGTTCGCCGTCGAATGCGAAAATTGTGATCGACCAGGCAGGGCGCCGGGTGGAGATCCCCGATCGCCCGCAACGGGTCGTGTCGCTCGCGCCCAGCATCACCGAAATCGTTTTTGCCCTCGGGCAGGAACAGCTCCTGAAGGGCGTGACGTCTTACAGCGACTTCCCGCCGGAGGCCTCGGGCCTGCCTCGCGTGGGCTCCTACGTCCGCCTGGATCTGGAACGCATCATCGAGCTGCGCCCCGACCTTTGCATCGCCATCAAGGACGGAAACCCGAAAGCGACGGTCGACCGCCTGCAGGCACTGGGGGTGCCGGTCTACGCATTGGACCCGCGCAGCGTGCCCGCGGTGATCCAGGCGGTTCTCGAAATGGGCACCGTGCTCAACGCGGAGGACCGAGCCGAACGCCTGGTTCGGGACATGCGCTCCCGGATCCAGCGCGTCACGGCCAGGCTCGTCGGGACCGGCCACCGACCCCGTGTTTTCTTCCAAATCGGCGACGCACCGATCGTGTCCGTCGGAACGAAAACCTTTGCCCATGAGCTCATCGGCCTGGCCGGAGGGGACAACGTCGCCGCCGGCAAGACCGCTTATCCGCGTTTCAACCGCGAGCAGGTGCTCGCACTCTCCCCCGATGTCATCGTCATCAGCTCCATGGACCGGGCGGGTTCAATCGAGCAGGCCCGGCAGGAGTGGGGCCGCTGGCCGAGCGTTCCGGCCGTCCGCGACGGCCGCATCCATCTCGTGGACTCGGACATCTTCGATCGCCCGTCCCCGCGGCTCGTAGAAGGGCTCGAGCAGCTCGCGGGATTCATCCACCCGGAAATTTTCGGAGGCCCGAAATGACGGCAGCATCCACGCCGTTGATCAAACGCCTGCTGCTGGCCGCGGCGTCGCTCTCCGTCCTCCTGGCCGCCGCCCTCGTCCTGGCGCTGTCCAGCGGATCGGGCAGCAAGGGAATCCTACGCTCCCTGTCCGTCGTGCTGGGACAAGGGGAGCCGGACTCCGCGCTGGAAGCGATCGTCTGGCGCATTCGTCTGCCCAGGGCGCTGCTGGCCGCCCTGGCGGGGGGGGCGCTCTCGCTGGGCGGTCTCGTTTTCCAGGCCCTGCTGCGCAATCCGCTGGCGGAGCCCTACATCCTGGGAATTTCCGGCGGTTCGGCCATCGGCGCCATCATCGGCATCCTGCTCGGGCTGTCCCACTTCCCCGGGGTGAGCGTCTGCGCTTTTATCGGGAGCCTGGCAACTCTGGTGCTGATCGTGGCGATGTCCTCCGGCCAGTCCGTGTTGAAGAAAGACGCCTTACTGCTCTCAGGGGTCATGGTGAATGCGTTTTGCGCTTCGGTCATCATGTTCCTGGTGTCCATGACCCAGGATGCCCGGTTGCACAACATCATCTTCTGGCTGATGGGCGATCTCTCCTCGGCCGACGGCCGGACCGTTGCGATTCTCGCCGCGATTCTCGCCCCCTGCTTCGGGATACTATTTCTGTTCTCCCACGCGATGAACCTGCTTCTGATGGGCAACGAGATGGCACGCAGCATGGGGCTTCACCTCAGGTCGGTGACCGTGGCCCTGCTGGTGGTCACCTCCCTGATGGTGAGCGCCATCGTCAGCTACAGCGGGCTCATCGGCTTCGTCGGCCTGGTGATACCGCACCTGCTGCGCTTTGTCTGGGGTCCGGACCACCGGGTCCTGGTGCCGGCCTGCATTCTGGGCGGCGGAGCGTACCTGACGGCCTGCGACATCCTGGCGCGATCGCTTCCGGACCAGGGCGAAATGCCCGCCGGCGTGATCACGGCCCTGATCGGGGCCCCCCTGTTCATCTTTCTGCTGAAGAAGACCCGGCGATGAAAACGGCCATTGAAACAAACCATCTGAGCCATGCGTTCGGAGGCCGGCCGGTGCTCGACCGTGTGAGCCTCACGATCGCCGCCGGCGATTTTTTCGTCATCATCGGGCCCAACGGTTCCGGCAAAACCACGCTGATGAAGCTCATGTGCGGCATCTTGAATACAGGCCCGGGGCGAATCGCAATTTTCGGGAAGGACATCCGCAGCTATTCGCATCGGTTACTGGCGCGCACGATCGCCTATGTCCCCCAGGCGCTGGAGGTGAGTTTTCCGTTCACGGTGCAGGAAGCCGTTCTGCTGGGGCGCACCCCGCACCAGAACGTCCTGGGCATTCCGCGTGCGGCGGATCTCGATGCCGCCCGCCGGGCGATGGCCACGACCGGGGTGGAGCACCTCGCCGATCGGAAGCTCGACCAGCTCAGCGGCGGGGAGCAGCAGCGGGCTTCGATTGCCAGGGCGTTGTGCCAGGGGCCGGACATCCTCCTCCTGGACGAGCCGACCGCGTCGCTGGATCTCTCCCACCAGCTGCGCCTGATGGACCTGATGGAGACCCTGAAACAGGAGAAAACAGTGACCGTGGTCATGGTCTCCCACGACGTCAACCTGGCGGCGATGTACGCCGACCGATTGCTGCTGCTCAGCAACGGCAAAATCGCCGAACTGGGGTCGCCCGCGAACGTGTTGACACCCCGCAACCTGGAGGCGGCCTACGGCTGCCGACTG
>JBFYWS010000516.1:0-2718 GCA_041310935.1 Desulfobacteraceae bacterium
GATCGTCTTTTCATCCACCATGTATGGCGACCCGAAATAAGCTGTATCGACCTTCCCGTCTTTGCTGGCAGTGCTGAGTGTGCCCAGTCGCGGCTGTTTGTTAAAATAGTCCATGAGTTTGGATGACATGGGGGGCTCCTTTCGTCAGAATACACGTTGAAGAACGTTATCGATAAACCTCGAAGCGTTCATGTCCACCGCTTGAGATCTCAATTCGGCGAGTGCGTCCAGAACCTGTTGCCGGACATCGTGCGGGCCGTAAATCTCCCCCCAGCCCTTCTGCAACTGGAACAGGCCGTCGTAGGCGGTGTCGTGGTAAGAGCGCAGCCGATGGGGAATCTCGTACTGAGTCAAGACAGAACTCAAGAGCTGAGCCTCGATGGCGTTTTCGAGGACGGCGATCTTGATGAAAGGCGATTCCTGTTCCAGTGGCATGCGAAGGAATCCCGAGAAATGGATGAATTCTAATGAATTTAAGAGGTTCCGACGAAGATGTCAACCACCAAACCGGTAGGGGGTGGGTGCGATTGAAGTTCCCGTCCGTTGAACGGGGTTCCGAGTCCCCATGCAATTGATCTCTGCGCAATAATCCTTAAATTAGGATTGTCCCGATCCGCATCCTTCCCGTTGAGATGAATGAAATGTTCTCCACACCAACCAGTTGGTCAAAAATGAAAGGAGGGCTGGTTATGGGTGAATATCTCATCGTCATGATCAATGATGAAAAGGCGAGACTCTTTACTCTCAAACCCGTGAGATTTCCGGAATTGGAGTCGGGCCCCAGGATTGTTGAACTTGAAGATCTCATAAACCCGGAGGCCATGGTGGGCGACCAGGAAAGATATTCCGATTCAAAGACAGGAAGGGGTACTGCACCCCGAGGCGGACCCGTTCACGGTTATGACGACAGGCGGGACCAACATCTCGATGAGGTGAGGCGTCGTTTTTCAGCCACGGTCATGAGGGAAACCCAAAAGCTTGCTAAGGCCTGGCATGTCAGGACAATAATCGTGGCAACATCTGCCCCAATGCGCCAGCACGTTTACCCCGGCTTGGAAAAGCTCTCAAAGCACGGATATGACATCACCAAGGTTGCCAAGAATATGATCAATCTTTCACCTCGAAAGATTCACGCTCATCTGGCGGATATGGGTCTGGTGCCGGAGCAGAAACGTTTGGCCGCTTAACCGGTTCGGGCTAAAGTTTCATCTTGAGCAGATGCACTTCTCCGGTATTCGTCTCCTTTAACTGAAGACGCAATTCTTTTGCGGAAGGCGCCTCGCCTGGGAAGATGAAATCTAAATCAAGGTGCTGGGCGATCTGCCTCAAGACATGATCGCTGCGGATGCGCGGATCCAGATTGATACGGTCATAAAACATTTTTTGCTGTTGATTTGGCTGGCGACCCATCATGGCAGGAGTGCTCTCCTTTATTTGCTATTCTATTTCTAACTAGCAAATAAGGGGGCACTTTTCAAGACTTATTTGGGCAACAGCCCGTCAAGACGTGACCCTATTAACTCCCACTCGCCAGTCAACTTAATAACCTAACAGCGTACCCTTTATCTATCCATAAAAGTATCCGCCACAGCGTCGAGGAGACGCTTAACGTGGTGTTTTCAGGAACCGGGGGAGGGAGAGCACGGCGGCCAGCAGGCAGGCCAAGGCCACAATGACCAGCGGCACGGTGAACGAGCCGAAATGGCCGGCCAGGACCCCGCACAACCACCCGGATATGAGGCCAGCCCAGGCCTTGGCCGTATAAGTAATCCCGTAATTGGTGGTGGCGTAGCGGATGCCGTAGAAATCTCCGATGGTGGCCGGGTAAAGAGCAAAGGGTGCGCCGCCCAGAAGCGAGGTCAAAATGACGAGGCCGACGAAGACGACCGGATTGCGGCCGAACTGGAGGATCGCCAGGATGCTCAGCCCGAGAAGGGCGTAGAAGACCACCATCGTGACCGACCGGCCGATGCGGTCCGAGATGACCCCGGCCAGAACCCGGCTCGCCCCGTTCGAAAGGGGGAAGAGGACCAGCAGCAGGCTGAAATACGGCGCGGGGATGTCGTACTCTCGGGCCAGGAGCTTCATCTGGGCGCCGAACAGGAGCACGAGCGAGATGGTCACGCTGAAGGAGAAGTAGATCAGATACCACTGGTAGGTGCCCAGCATCTGAACGGGCCGGTAGTCCCGGGTCTCAGAGCGATCCGGCGCAGCCGTGCCGCGGGCGGCGGGCCGGGCGGAAGATGCGGGGGGATATCGGTAGACAAGGGAGAGCGGCAGCAGCAGGGCCAGCATCAGGATGCCGAGGTAGAGCAGCGTGTCGTTCAACCCGAAAGCCTCCAGCATCCGGACAATGATGTGATTGAAGACCGCCGTCCCTCCCCCGAACCCCAGGGCCACGAGACCCGATGCCAGACCGCGCCGGTCGGCGAACCACTTGATGGCCGTCGCAATCGACACCCCGTAGAGCACCCCGCACCCGATTCCTCCCAGGCCGTAGAAAAGCTGAAACGCCCATGTGTAGGGAACGAGGGCGCACAGGATGAACCCCGCGCCCACCATGAGTGAGGCGCCCAAGGCCACGAGCCGGGGCCCGTAGGTGTCGGCGACCATGCCTGAAAAGGGCATGACGAGCGTGGAGCTGTAGTGGAAGATGGTGTAGATTAGGCCGAGCTGCGCCAAACTCCACCCCCAGTCTCTCTGGATTTCGAAGGAGAA
>JBFYWS010000165.1:0-2712 GCA_041310935.1 Desulfobacteraceae bacterium
CCACCTCCGCCACCCGGTTTTCGTTGAGGGCTTTTAAAAATTCACTGTAGGGGATGACCTGGACCGAAAGGGCCGAAAAGAGCATGTTTTGGATGATGAGAACCACCCAGACGCCCAGCAGGACATACCACATTGAAAATTTTTGGTGTTTCTCCATTCGGCCTCCTTGGCTATTCAAAACTGCCGCTCTTATCAAAAAACGTCAGCGTCATCTGGCTTTTATAACGTTACGTAAATATAAGCAAATAAAACCAGAGTGCAACTGCGGCAGACAAGGCCTTGCCTTGCAAATTCGAATACCAACAGGTAATGTATCAGTGGGCATTCACGCATAGTCGACTCAAATTGACGACTTCTCAAAAAGCGGGTTACGCCGCGCCATGCTGTCCTATTCGGTAATGTAGGCCATAGTGGGAGTGGCTCCCGGCCTTCGTAGCCGATACAGCCAATCCAAACGTCGCAGGAGTCGCAGGCGGGGCTGCCGTGGCGGGGTCGGCAGCTACTTCGGTGGAGTAGGCTCCAGCCGCGATCATCGCGGTCCGCCACGGCGGACTCCCACAGAAAAAAATACAACTTCAAAGGAGGCACTCATGGTGAGTGATTGGATTGCCAACGCGTACGAGGGAATGTCACGGCGGCAATTCCTGGCGCAGATGACCGCGGCCGGGGCAACCATCGCAGGCTTTGCCGTCGCCTCGAAAGCGGTGGCGGGCGAGATCATCACGACTCCGGCCGATGGCCTTGCGGTGAGCGACGGAAAGGTCGGCGTCGGGGGGTTCCAGGTTCCGATCTATGAGGCGCGGCCGTCGGCGCCGGGCAAATACCCGGTGGTGATCGTGATCCCGGAAATTTGGGGGATGCACGAGTACATCAAGGACGTCGTGCGCCGTTTCGCCAAGCGCGGCTTCCTCGCCATCACCTTCGAGCCGTACGCCCGCACCGGCGGTGTGCTGCAGATTGAGGACCGCGAGGCACTGATGAAAGTGGTCAATGCGGTGCCGGACGCCCAGGTCATGGGGGACCTCACCGCCATCGTCGCCTACGCGAAAAAGCTTCCGGCGGCGCGGGCCGACCGGATCGGGGTGACCGGGTTCTGCCGCGGGGGATTGTACACCCTGCTCTTCGCGGCCCAGAGCCCCGACGTGAAAGCCGCCGTTCCCTGGTACGGCCAAATCAAGCCCGCAAAGACGGCGGGCATCCGCACGGCAGGGCCGCTCGATCTGGCGGCGCAGATCAAGGCGCCCGTGCTGGGGCTTTACGGCGGAGCGGACCAGGGCATCCCGGTCGCCGATGTCACGGAGATGGAGGCCGCCCTCAAGGCGGCCGGCAAGACCGCGGAGTTCGTGATCTACTCGGATGCGCCCCACGCCTTCCACGCGGACTACCGGCCCAGCTACCGTGAAAACTCCGCCATCGACGGCTGGGCGCGCTGCCTGGCGTGGTTCAACACGTATCTTAAAGCCTGATGCCTCGTATGAGGAATGAAATCCCCCTTCGCCCCTTTATCAAAAGGGGGTGGGGAATTGCGGCGTAACATTGAATATTCGATTGACACCTTCGAATATTCAATGTAACTGTTGTGACCATGGTAGATCGCCCGCGTGAGCTTGAGGCCTTCGATCGCCTGTTGCGACGCTTCCCTGTGGTGGGCATCATCGGTGCGCGTCAGGTTGGAAAGACCACGCTCGCCCGTGCTTTTGCCGCCCGGACCGGGAAGAAGGTGGTCTATTATGATTTGGAGAATCCAGAGGATCTCGCACGGCTGACAGACCCCATGCTGGTTTTAAAACAGCACAAGGGTGTCGTCATTATTGACGAAGTGCAGCGGATGCCCGACCTGTTCTCCGTCCTGCGCGTTCTGGCCGACCGGCCTGGACGCCCGGCGCAGTTCTTGATTCTGGGAAGCGCTTCACCGGCCATGCTCCGTCAAAGCTCTGAAACCCTGGCCGGCAGGATCGCCTATCGCCGGCTCAATGGTTTTTCGCTGGCGGAAGTGGGGGGAGACGAGCACCTGCGGTTATGGGTACGGGGGGGCTTTCCGCGTTCTTATCTGGCGCGTACGCTTGAAGATAGCTGCGAGTGGCGCCATGAATTCATCCGCACCTTTCTGGAAAGAGATCTCCCCCAGCTTGGGATCAACATCCGCTCGGCGGCCCTGCAGCGATTTTGGTCCATGCTGGCTCATTACCATGGCCAAATCTGGAATGCCTCCGAATTTGCGCGGTCCTTCGGTGTTTCGGACAATACCGTGCGAAACTACCTGGATGTATTATCCGCCGCGTTGGTCGTCCGCCAACTGCCGCCATGGCACGAAAACATCAGCAAGCGACAGGTAAAATCCCCGAAAGTCTACATCACCGACTCGGGTATCCTGCACACGCTGCTCAATCAGCGCACCCGTCATGATCTGGAGGGGCATCCCAAGGTGGGTGCATCCTGGGAAGGGTTTGCCGTTGAGCAGATTATCAACCGCATCCAGGCCCGACCCGAAGAGTGCTATTTTTGGTCTACCTACTCCGGAGCGGAGTTGGACCTTCTTGTAGTCCGAGGGCGCCGGCGAATCGGTTTCGAAATCAAAAGGACGGTTTCGCCCAAGATCACCCCCTCGATGCGTCAGGCACTGAAGGACTTAAGATTGCAGCGAATAGAAGTCATCCACGCCGGCGAGGACACATTTCCTCTAGAAGCAAAAATACGTGCGGTTTCCCTATC
>JBFYWS010000544.1:0-2830 GCA_041310935.1 Desulfobacteraceae bacterium
GTTAAAGCCATTTGTAATTCTCCTTCTCACCCACCCTCCCCCATAGAGAAGGCACACAGGCCGGGGGCCTTGCGACCCCCGACCCATGTATGGTAAGCATCTAAATCAGTATCCGACCCAAACCATGCGAGGATCGCCGAATCCCCACGAGAACGCCTGGAGCGAGGTGATGACCTTATCCCGACTATTGTCGGGAGCGTCCTTGACCTCAACGTCAGGCTCGGACAGCGTGAAGCAGTTCACGTCGTACCGGGGGTTGCCCTTGGCGACCACGCCCCACGAGGTCGTCCCCGTCAGGTAGTGGTAGTTGAACGGTTTGTAAATGCCGTCGTAGCGGTTGTCCGTGTTGCTGAGTTCGTGCGGTTTGCCGGACGAATTGAGAACCTCCCAAACCTGTGTCTCAAGGTAGGGACAATGGTAGAGAGTGTCAGCCTTGGCGAAGAACCGGTTGCCCTGGTCGTCCTTCAGCGTGTCGAAGTAATACTTGGCAGACTCAAGGCCGGTCACCGAGAAGGCGACGGCCCCGTAGTTGTCATAGGTGGACGTAGAGTCGTCAAGGCAAGTGTGCGAGTTCTCGGCCAGATTCAGCGTGCCGCCGTAACCCACATAGGTCGCGGTGGGGCTGTTCCAGAGTTTCGCCAACTCCGCTTCCTTGAGTTCGCGCTGGTTCATCTTCATGTTCTTGGTGAACTTCTTGACCAGGTCGAACTTGTTGGTCTTGCCGAACAGCCAAGAAACCCTGAAGCCGAGGCCGTATTCGGCCACGGTGTAGTCCTTGGTCTGCCCGAACTTGGGCGAATAGATGGGGATTTGCCCACCCTCGGCGATCTCGGCCCCTCGGCTCATGCCCGCGTAGCGCATCGTGCGCTCATACAGATCGCTCGTCTTCTCCATGTTGAAAAGCCGATTAGCCTCGACAATCGCCTCGCGGTCGGTGCTGTCAAAGGTCTTCTTAACTAGGGTTTTGAATACATCTTGATTGGTACTGGTATCCCAGCCGGTCATTAAGGTGCCCATTGTCTATCTCCTTACCAGCCCACTTCTGCCTGAAGGTCAATGTCTGCGAACTTGCCGACAATGCGGGGCGTGGTTGTCCCGATGGCGTCAAGGTAGTCGAGCGCGATGAAGGGACCGCTGCCGGAAGTGAGGGTGTGAGCGCCCGCCGTAAATGTGATGGCGTGCATTTCGCCCAACTGAGTCGCGGCGGCAGTCTCCGTAGAGTGCATCATAAACATTGACGAGTCGCCCGTGATGATGTCAACGGGGATGTAGGTGGTCGCCGAGGCGGGGTTGCCCTCCATGGCGATTCCCAGGATACCGGCGGTGGCCGTAGCGCCGCCATCGGTAGCGATAGTGATGAGGCCATCGCCATCGAGCCTGACGAGGTCGCCCGCGTAGAACTCGGTGGCAGAGGCGTTAGTGCAGAGATATTTATGGATGTTCGGTGTTCCCGAAATCCTTTCGCACGAAGCCATGTTTATCCTCCAAATCTGCGGAGGGTCATGGCCTTCAGACTAGATGCCTAGAAAGTCCTTGAGTTTGTTCTCGTCGATTTCCATGCCATACGACATGGCCTCGCCGAAAAACGCCTTCTTACGCATGGAGGCGCTGTTCTCGCTCTCGTCAATCTCCCGCTTGCGCTTCTTGAGATAGTTCGCCAGCGCCGTCTTTACGAGGACGACATCACCGAGAACATACTTGCCCTCGGCGTCAGGCACTATCCCCATCGGCCAATACGGGTCGTTAACGGTCACGAGAGAGTATCCCCACAACATCTTCCAGCGTTCCAACTCGCGGTTCGGCGGCTTAGTGAACGGCTGTAGCGGACACCATGCGAACTGATACTCGGGACGGGCGGCTTTGTTCCCCCTGTAGTCGATGGTCCTACGCTCTGTGAAAACGTACTGACCGTCCTTCGGAACACTTGTAGCCTTGTCCCACTTGCTCTGTCTCAGGTCAATGATGGGATGGTCTTGAACGTACATATTATCTCCTCACTCCCATCACTTCCGCCGCTTCCGTTCTTCCTTGACGCCTTTGGCAACTTCGCCTTCCGGCACTTCCCCCCAACTGTTAATCATTTCCCTGGCTGCCGCATCGAACGCAACGCCGTCCTCTGCGTCAACCGACCTAGAGCCTGTGGGGGCCTCCGTCATTGTCGGCGAGATGGGATTCACTTGGTTTCCTAACTTGAAGCCCTTCTTCTGACCGTACGCGACCCACGCCATTGTCTTCCACATCTCGGGGTCTGACACTACACGCGGGTCAACAGTCCGTGTTCTGATCCCCTGAACCATAACGGCGCGAACTTGGTCGCCCACCTCGTTGAACAAGGCGGGGTCTGACTGTTTCGCGGTCGCTTCAGCCCATTGGGCCATGCTGACGGCCTGGTTGACGGTCATCTGTTGGGCAAAGTCGGACAGTTTGCGTTCCAGCCGCGTGTCCACCGTTCTCATCGGGTTGTCCCAATCGAACTTCTCGCTCTCCTGGGGAGGTTGCGGTGCGCTCGGAGGGTAGAACCCTTGGGGTTGCGGAGGGGCGGCAGGGCCGAAACCTTGGCCTTGCGTCATCATCTGCCGATAGGACGACAACTCGTTTCGTAAGTCCCCGACTTCTTTGCCGAGGCGACCGATGTACTCGTCCTTATCGCGGAGCCTTTTTTCGACGCTGTCTTCGGGTGTCCCTTGCGGGGTCGAGGGAGCGTCGGGTGATTGAGCGGGTTCCGTTGCGGGAGCGATGGTCGCTGTATCCGCGAGCGGGTGTCCCTGTTCGTCTGTCACTATTTTCCCCCTTTATATATTTTCCGCGTCAGTCGCGGACTCATTAGTTA
>JBFYWS010000549.1:0-2516 GCA_041310935.1 Desulfobacteraceae bacterium
TGACGGCATCCCCCAACGGCACCAGTACGTCCAGATCGGGGAGTAGACCGCAGATTCCGCCCCACATCAAGGCTCGGCGGCCGACCTGCCTGCCCAGCACGGCCTCGCCCACAGCGGCCCCCAATCCTATTTGCGTCACGGTGTCCATTTTTCGTTTTATCAGCCGAGAAAAGTTATAAAGCGAAATATAATCGTATCCCGGATAATTTAAAGGGTTAGACAGCGGCGCATTGTATATTGTCCACTCGTCAGCCAGCCCGTTGGTTTCTGCCTTGGGAACGAAAATCTGGGGATTTCAGAGCGATCTGCCGATGTGCGCCACTCGATTTTGTTACCTCATTCCGGGATGATTTAATCGACAACGCAGAACACCTCTGATTGCTGCCTTTCCATCCCTTACTTGACAAGAAGCAAGGTTCGTTGTTATTTTGGCTCAGCTGTAAAGGGGAGTAGCAAGCGGCGATATATCTGCCGGGTCGCGCATCGCCAATACGGTGGCCAGTTCCACCCGGGCGCGACGTCTCGACACCTTTCGTCGTGATTTCGCAAGACCTTTGCTTAAGGCATGTTCAAGCATGTCGCGGGCAAAGGTCTTTTTTTATGCAATGCCCAGGATGCTTGATTGTGAGGATCTCAACTTCTGGTTTACCCAAAAAGGGAAAGGCAGGCACATGAACAAAACGGCGAAAATCGGTATCCTGATCAGCTTTAGCATTATGGCCCTTATGCTGTATTTCTGGCAGGACGCGGCGGAGGCCGCCCGGCTCGGAGGAGGTAAATCCTTCGGCAGCAAGCCCAGCTATCAGCGCAGTGCCCCGGCCACGACCCCGAGTCCTACCTCGCCGCAGGTGAGCCCCACTCAGCCGGCTCAACAAAGGCCTGTTGGAGGGCCCACGCCGTCGCCGATGGGTCGATGGGGCGGCATGCTGGGAGGGTTGCTCATGGGCGGACTGATCGGCTCGCTGTTGTTCGGAGGCGGGCACGCATACGGCGGGCCGGGGTTATTCGACATGCTGCTCATCGGCGGGGGGCTCTTCTTGCTCTATCGCTTCATACGTGCCAGGCGGATGGCCACGGCATCTGCGGCTCCTGCGGGCTCCATGCCCTTTGACCGCAGCCCGGCACAGGGATGGGGGCAGTCAGGGTTTTCTCCTTCCGTCGAACCGGAACCTGCGGCCGCCGCCCCGGCCACGCTGCCTCCAGGTTTTAATGCCGATGAGTTCCTGAAAGGCGCCAAGGCCATCTACACTCGGCTGCAAACCTCCTGGGACAAGCGGGACCTTGAAGACATCCGCCAGTTTGTATCCGCGGAGGTCTTGGCTGAAATCGAACTGCAGGCCCAGGCGGACCCCCAGCCCGGAAAAACCGAGCTGCTGCTGATTAACCCGAGCATTCTCGAAGCGCGCGAAGCCGAAGGGCAGACGACGGTGTCGGTCCTTTATGACGTGATGATGCGCGAAAACGGAACCGAGATGGCCAAGCAGGTCCGTGAGCTGTGGCATTTCAGCCGGGAGACCAAAAAACCGGAGGACTTCTGGAGACTTGAGGGTATTCAGCAGATCGAACAATAGGCATTCCCCTTCGCATACCCATAGCTTTCAACAGGAGGATTAGATGGATTCTCTGACCATGAGGCAGACCCAAGTCCAGGTTCGGGTCAACTCGTTTGTGCGCAGCGTTTACAACTGGATGGCCATCGGGTTGGCGCTCACCGGGTTTATCGCCTACGCGGTCGCCAATACACCGGAAGTCAGGAATGTAATTTTCGGCTCAAACATCGTATTCTTCGGGTTGATCATTGCGCAGCTCGCGCTCGTTTTCATCATCAGCTCGCGGATTTACCGGATGCAGGCGGGGACGGCAACCGCTCTGTTTATCATATACTCGGCCTTGAACGGAGCGACGCTATCCGCGATTTTTCTGGCCTATGCTCAGTCCACGATCACCAGCACGTTCTTCGTCTGCTCGGGGACATTTGTGGCTTGCAGCATTTACGGATGGACCACCCGGCGTGATCTGACCTCCATGGGAGGCTTCCTGACCATGGGGCTGATCGGGATTGTCATCGCATCGCTGGTCAACCTGTTTATTCAGAGCAGCGCCGTCAGCACCATCGTGAGCTACATCGGAGTGCTGGTTTTCGTGGGCCTCACGGCCTACGACACTCAGGACATCAAAAACATGGCCATGGCGCAACCGGATAACATCGATGCGGGTGCCGTCCGCAAGGGTGCCATACTCGGAGCGTTGAAGCTTTATCTCGATTTCATCAATCTTTTCCTCATGCTTCTGAGAATATTCGGGGGGAGTCGGGAGAAGTAAGCAGCATAAATGTTAAGCGGCAACCGCCATGATTAATGCCTATAACCTTCTGGATAAATCCTGAGGATCAAAGCATGAGTTGGGACTGGGAAAAACTAAAACAGCAGCAGGGCTCCCGGGGCGGCATGCCGCCGCAAGTGGACGACATCGTCCAGGGATTGAAAAATTTCAAGCTTCCGGGCGGGCCGCTGGCG
>JBFYWS010000564.1:0-2636 GCA_041310935.1 Desulfobacteraceae bacterium
TGGGGATCCGGGTTCGGACCACCCGAGCCTCCCCCCCGCAGACGCCTGGCGTCTTGTCGATGCCTGGTACGTTACCGCCCAAATCGCGAGCGATCCACCGCATGAGTTGTGCCTTCTCACCTGGTGAGAGTCGCGGGAGCATCTCTTGAATTGCATCGAGACCGGTTGACATCGCTCTTCTCCGCGCTGTTCTGTTTCTAGTCGCCTTAAGTACACCGGGATTCTAGCTTCCGATATTGGCGCATCAGGGTCACGATCTGCGGGAGGTGCGATTCCTCGAGTGTGAAGATCCGTAGCCCGTGATGGGAGATTGTCTCCACCCAGGACAGGGCCATTGCGACGCCGACCCGTTGAAATAGCAGATGAACCGTTTCGACCAATACCGGATAGGTCGTTATCAGTGGCTCCCGGTTGCTGAGGAAGAAACGCCGGCAAGGCTCGTGGTAGTCATCCCGCCGATTGGCGAGCCCGACCCAGGCGCCAGTATCGACGATGATCACTGCGACGTACCTACCTTGGGGGAAAAGTTCAGGTGTTGCTTGTAGTCTGCCGCCAGCCTTGCGTCGTCGTCGATACAGCCGATGAAGCCGATCGACTCTAGTGCCTGGTAGAGCGAGGACTCCCCGGAAGTCGGCGTCGGCGCAAGTCCGTTCAGCGCCGCGTCGATGGCGATCGCCAATACCTCCGGCAGGGGTTTATTCAAGCGGCCTTGTAAGGTCTTCAGGCGGTCGCAATGCACCAGGTCTAACTCGGCCTCGATTCGCATGGTTTGGTTTCTCCTCTGCGCCATCCGGGGTCAGAGCCCGTTGCACCGCAAACGGGCGTTGGGTCGAGTTGTCTGATCGCACCGGCTACTCCCCGACTCGACCAGCCAGTCATGCGCGGTCAAGGCCCTTGCAGTTGGGTCTTGGTCGCCGTAGGCACGAATCTCGATTGCCACTGGTTGGGGTACCCAAACATTCACTGCCGCGTCCTGCAAGAGGTGCAGCAGGTCGGCCTCCGCAAGGTGAATGAGCGGAGAGGTGTTTACGACCAGACGAACGTCGCGCGGGCTCATGCTTGGTCGGTGGCTCCGCGCCCTCCCAGACCGAGCTCGCGGTCGAGACTGTCGTCGTCCAGAACGAAGACATCCACGCCTTCCCGGACGAGGGCGCGGATGAAATCGCGTCGCGTCAGACCCGCCAGCTCGGCGGCCCGTTCCTGCGACATCATGCCGCGCCCGTACCAATGAATGGCTGCCGCCAGTTTCATCTCGGAGCCAAACTCGGTGGGCGAGCGCCTCAGGGCAGAGAGGGCGGAATCGGGAATCGCAAGGGTCAATGCGGTCATGAATTAATCCTCGGCTTGCAGTAGTCGCGCCAGAATCGCGAGCCGGATCTCCTGATTGTCGAATCCTGCCAGTAACTCCATGATGCGCAAAGTGTGCGCGTCGATCAAGGGCCGTTGCTCGGGGCGGATGTAGGCAACACGGCCAACCTCTGATGGCAAAACGCTCTGGGCGTCTGGCCAGCCGTTCCAGGTACGCGGTCCCGAGAGTGGGGCAGAATACACCGTCCTCGTAGATGGCGATCTCACGCTGATTGGCCAGGTAGTAGGCCATCAACCTTAACGAATAACGGCACGCCCATCGGCATCTGGTACAGGATGCTGGAGGCACATCCCTGGCTAAGAATAACGGGTAACTCCGTCTCGGTATATAATCACGCGGGGCTTGACACTGGAGCTGCGCGAGCAGATCGCTGCCATGCAGGAGGGGCCGCTGTGGACCCTGCCCTGAGCTGGGCGCTCCCCCTGGACACCCTCTTCCCACCTCCATCAGGATTCTGCCTGGGTGTGCGGTTGAGCCATTATTGGCACGCCCTGCGCCCCAGGGCGTAGGTCGGGCTTCAGTGCGTAGGTCAGGCTCGCGTAGCGTAGCCCGACGTTTCGAGGCTGCTTGCGATGTACGCACATGCGGCGCACAATCTCGCACCTTCCAGCACTGGAGATTGCCATGGCCCATGCCGCCACCAAGGACAGCCGCCTGAATATCCGCTGCGACGAGCGCACGCGCGAGTTGCTCGACAGGGCAGCAGGCTATGCCCATGTCAACCTGTCCGAATTCGTGCTCGCCCAAGCGGTTGCCGCAGCCGAGCGCGTCGTTCAGGAGCAGGAGTCGATCACCCTCAAGGCCGAGGATTTTCAGGCGTTTCTCGCGGCGCTCGATGCCCCCTCCGAACCGAGCCTCGCATTGCGGCGTGCCTTCGCGCGCCACGCCGATCAGGTTGGCCGCTGATGGCGTATGACATTCGGCCGTTCGATGCAGCGGCCGATACGGGGGCCTTCTGCTGCGGCCAGTCGAACCTCGACGTCTACATTCGCCGCTATGCCTCGCAGGATGTACGACGCCGGGTCGCGCGGGTGTTTGTCCGAATTGAATTCCGGGGACCGTATACGTATTTCTCCAAGCAGGACGGGGTATGGGGCCAGGGTGGAACGGGGTGTTTACCCCGTCCCGAACGCTTACTCCGTTGCAGACCACTGGCACCAGCCAAACGTTCTGGACGGGGCGAATACCCCGTGCGGCATGAGTCTACCGCGTTTCCTGGCTGAACCGCCTCAGTCCGGCGATCACCTCGGGAGAAACTCGAAAGTTG
>JBFYWS010000565.1:0-3979 GCA_041310935.1 Desulfobacteraceae bacterium
AGGAGATCGCCGTCATGATCAACACTATCTTGGCAAAGTTCAAACGGGGCAGTGATTCAGAGCCGGCCCGGGCCTCGGCCCTGGGGATCCCGGCCGGCGGCGTGGCCCGCATGGTCAGCTCGTCGGGCCGGATCGGCCTGCCGGTGCTGCAGCAGGTGGCCCGATCCTTGTCCCGGGAGGATTTTGTCCGGTTCATGCAGCAACCGGTTCTGGCCGGTGCAGCGATCCATCTCGGCACCTTGGCCGCAGGGTCGAGCAGCGGATCTCGCACGCTGAACCGCACGATTCTCTTCGAGCCCCTTGAGGGTCCCACGGACCCGGGTTCTGCCTCCGAGAGCCTGAAGCAGGCCATTTACCCCCTGGTGCGGAGTGAATTCGCGACCTCGGCCGGGTCGGTATTCTCGATCGGCCGCATCGACGGCAACGACCTCATCATGCCCGACTACGCCATTTCCAAGAAACACGCGATGCTCAAGATCAAGCACGGCGACTATTTTCTGATAGACTGCGGGTCTACGAACGGCACCACCCTGAAAGGGGAGCGGCTGCAGGACAAGCCGGTGAAGCTCAGCGACCGGGACGTCATCAGTTTCGGCCGCTACGAATTTACCTTTCTGTTCCCGGGTTCCCTCTGCGACATGCTGACGGCCGCGTAAAAAGTCGTCACCGCTTGTCCAGCTCGGCTCTGACCGCCCGCCCGAACGTTTCCAGCAGATACGGCTTTTTGACGTACGCGCCGGCCCCCATGCGCTGGGCCTCCCGGACCCGCACGGATTCGGAATAACCGCTGGCGATAACGGTCTTCTGCCCGGGCCGCAGACCCAGGATGCGCCGGAAGGTTTCGAGCCCGTCGATCCCCGGTTCCATGATCATGTCGAGCACCACCAGGTCTGCCGGCTGACGGCGCAGGTGCTCCAGGGCCTCCTCACCGCTGGCCGCAGTCGCCACCGAATACCCCAGTTTGCCCAGGATCTCGCCCGCGATCTCGCGCTGCTCCTTGATATCGTCCACGATCAGAACGGCCTCGCCTTTGCCTTTGAACGCATCCAGCGGCAGGCGTTCGCGCCGGCGCAAGGCCTGGCGGGTGGCGGGGAAGTAGAGGGTGACGTCGGTGCCTTTTCCGACCTGGCTCTTGATGTCGATGTGGCCGCGATGGTCCTTGACGGTGCCCCAGACCACGGCCATACCCAGGCCGGTGCCGCTGCGGCCCATGGCCTTCTTGGTGTAGAACGGTTCAAAAATCCGTTCCATGTCTTCGGCCGGGATGCCGATGCCGGTGTCGGAGACGACGAGGATGACAAAGTCCCCTTGCATGGCCTCGTCGTACCCGATGGTGAACCGGTCCAGATGGCGGTTCCCGGTGCGGATGACGATGGTGCCGCCGTCGGTCATGGCCTCGGCCGCGTTGACGACCAGGTTCATGATGGTCTTCGAGAGGTGGACCGGCGAGCCGACGATGTTCAGCAGCTGATCGTCGAGATGGACCTCCACCGCCACATTCGGGTGGTCCAGCTTCAGCTTGGAGAACTCAAGGCTGGCGAGGTGGTCCGTCACGATCTGGTTCAGATCCACCACCGCGGTCGTCTCCACCCCCCGCCGGGCCAGCGTCAGCAGGTCCTGGACGATGGCCGCCGCCCGCTCGCCGGATTTCTTGATGGTCAGGATCGGCTTGCGCAGCGGGCTGTCCTCCGCGATGTCCAGCAGCAGCAGCTCGGGGTAGCTGACGATCCCCGACAGGATGTTGTTCAGGTCATGTGCGACCCCTCCCGCCAGGGTGCCGATGGCCTCCATCTTCTGCGCCCGCTGCAGCTGGAGCTGCAGTTCCTTGCGCGCCTGCTCGGCGTGCTTGAGCTCCGTGATGTCGTTGCCGATGCAGAGCATCTCCTGGAAGAGGCCGCGGTCGTCGTAGGTCGGCCGATAGGCCCAGGCGATCCACACCGTCTTGCCCGAGCGCAGCGCGGTTTCGCTCTCTCCGACCACCGAAGACAGCGGGTCGCGGCTCATGGCTGAAATGAACTCGGGCAGACCCCCGGCGCCGGACCCGGCGGCCGGAAGGATGAACCCCGCGGCCTCCGCCCCCAGCAACTCCGACTCGCCGTAGCCAAACAGCCGCTGGGCAAAATCGTTCACATACGTGATCCGGCCCGCGCCGTTGACCCGCAGAATGGCGCTGTTGGCCGTTTCCACCAGCTCGCGGTACTTTTGTTCGCTTTCTTGGATCCGTTCAAAAGAGAGGGCGGTGACGATGCTGGTGGCGAGCTGCGAGGCCACGCCGAGCAGCAGGTTCATGTCGCTTTGCCGCAGGACTCTGTTGGATTGGCTGTTGTCAACGACGAGAATGCCGAGGGCTTCTTTTTCATAAACAATCGGGACGCAGATAAGCGAATGGCTGCCCAGCTGGTGAGCGAATTTGAGGCTCTTGGGCGACAGGGACGTTTCGATCTGTCGGATGTTGTCGATCAGAAAGGGCCGGCGCTCCCGCATGGCGAGGACGAAGATACCCGTGGAATCGGGATTGTTCAGGTTGAAGGTGGTCTGCTGCAGGGTGGCTTCCTGATCCGGGCTGTGCCCGTAGCCGGCGACGTATTTGAGGAGACGGCTCCCCTTGTCGGCCAGCATGACCATGCCGCGGTCGAAGTCCATCCGCTTTTTTATGATGCCCAGTAACTCCTGGACCAGAGGTTCGATATCCAGAATGGTGGAGGTGGCCTGGCCGATCTCCTGAATCAGCAGGGCGTTATTGTATCGGACATCGCTTTCGCGCAGGGTTTCCTCTGCAGCCTTGCGCTGGGCCTCAACGGTTTGCTCCAGTATTTTGCGCCCAAGCCGCTCGGATTGAATCGCGCAGAAGCTGATCAGGATGAGCAGCGCCAGGCTCAAAACGGCCCAGGAGTGAAACGGCATGAAGCTGAGGCAAACCGCGGAGACAATGACACCCACCGTCGCTGCGATATTCCGTATCCGGCGCCAGTGGTGCGGGGGGCTATCCTTCCACATGACGATATAGCGGCAATGGGCAGCTCCCTGGTGGAAACATTCGGGGTGATCGATCTGTGCCGACTCTCCCGTCGACCAGCGGGCCAGGGCTTCAAAAATGCCGCTGCGGTTCTCGCATTGGTAGCGTTTTTCCGCCACTCCGGGCTTGGGTGTCGAAATGATCTCGACCTGTGCGGGACCCAGCTTCTTGGTCGCGATACTCGCCCCCCGGCTCAGCAGCGGATAATGCCGTTCCATCAACTGGTAGACGATGGCCGGACTCATCAACCCCAGCATGTACTGTTTGGCCGCCCCCAGTCCACCGGAGGAGGCGGCAAACTGCCCCACCTTTTTGGAAATGTGCTCATCCCCTGTCAGGGAGACAATGACCGTATTGAGCTGGTCGACCTGCTCCTGGGTGAACCAATGGGCGGGGTCTTCGATTTGATAAGGGGCAATGCCGGCCTCCTCCAGCACGGACTCGATCTTCAGTTCCGGGTAATGGTGACGCAGGAACTGGATGTTCATTTGGGGCAGACGGCTGTTGTAGAGTGGATTAGAATCGCTCATGAAGGGGGCATTTTCCTCACGAAGTGCGGCACTTGCATCCTTGCTGAATAGTATCACGTTGCGGCGTTACTTGGAACAAGATTCTACCCGACCGGGCGGACCAGCGCCGATGCGGGCACGATCTCCACCTGCTGGCGCAGCGCCGGGAGCTCTTCCTTGAGGATGGCGTAGGTGGCCGGGTGGGGGTGGGCGATGCCCACCGCCTCGCCTTTGCGGTAGGCGATCCGGACGAGTTCCCGGATCTGCTTGCGAATGAAGGCGGGGTCTTGCTGGTGATCGATAAAAACGTCCCGCTGGGCGAACGGCAGCTGAAACAGCCGCGCTGAGGGCTTGCAGATGCTCTCGTCGGTCGTGCGGCTGTCGACGAAATACAGGCCGCGCTTTTTCAGGACGGAAAACACCTGGTACATCTGCTCGGAGCTTGCGGTCAGCC
>JBFYWS010000569.1:0-3435 GCA_041310935.1 Desulfobacteraceae bacterium
AGGCGCGGGTCGTTGGAGGCCTGCAGCATTTCCAGTGCCACCCGCAGCAGGGTGGGCGCGCTCACGAAATCGAGCAGCTTGAACACGCCCTGGGGATGCCCGAGGCTCGTGTTGAGGCCGACGTCGCCGTCCTCCACCCGGATCTTACCCTGCTCGAGCAGCCGCACCGCGTCTAAAGCCATCGGCACCAGCAGGCGGTTGACCCAGAACCCCGGGATGTTGGGCGCCAGGAAGGGCGCTTTTTTCATGGATAGCAGGGCCTGGCGGGCGAACTCGACGGTCTCCGGTGATGTTCTGGCACCCGGCACCACCTCGACCCCCGGCATCATGGGTACCGGATTGAACCCGTGCGTGATGATCGACCGCTCGGGCCGGCCGCCGGCCTCCGCGAGTTTGTCGATGTCCAGGCTGCTGGTGTTGGACCAGAACATGACCTGCTCCGGCAACTGGGGCAGCAGCTCCCCGAGCACGCGGCGCTTCAGCTGCATGTCCTCGAAGATGACTTCGAGGAACACGTCGCAGCCGCCGGCGGCGGCCACAAACGCCGCCTTGTCGGAGTGGGTCGTGATGCGTCTGCCCGTGGCGGCGGCAAAGTCCGCCTCGGTGATCTTGAATCGTTTGGCGGTTTTTTCGGCCAGTTCGATGCAGGCCTTGACCGTACCGGCCAGGATGTCGGGATTGGCATCGTGGCAGTGAACCTCGTTGCCCGTCATGGCGCACTGCGTGATCCAGCCTCTTCCCATTACCCCTGTCCCAATGACCGCTATCTTCATGTCTGCGCTCCTTTGCCCGTGATGGTGAGTTTTGCTTCCGCCGGGGGTGACACATGCCCCCATCCGGATGAGTGACTATAAAATCCGGCGCTTGGGGCTGTCAAACGAAAACGTTCCCGCCGGGGCAAGACGGTCTCTCCGTGGATCGATGTTCTCTATGCGGCACATCGAACAAATAGTTTATTTCCATTTGCTTTAAAGAGAGCTTCGTCGCAATATACGGGCATAAGCGGGCCGGCATGTACGCGCGCCCGCGCGGATTAGTGAGTGAAAGGGAGCCGATATGTTTTTCCGGAAAAAGAAAACCCTCATGGGCATGTCCCGTACCTGCGGGTGAGCCGCCAAGATCGGTCCGGCGGATCTGTCGGACGCGCTGAAGGAGCTGGCGATCCCCGCGGATGAAAATTTACTGGTCGGTTTCGACACCAGCGACGACGCGGCGGTCTACCGCCTGTCGCCCGATACGGCGGTGATCAGCACGGTGGATTTCATCACGCCGCCGGTGGACGATCCCTACTGGTTCGGGCAGATCGCTGCCGCCAACTCGCTTTCGGACGTCTATGCCATGGGGGGGCGGCCGATTCTGGCGCTCAACCTGGTGATGTTTCCGTCCAAGGCGCTGGACATGGGACTGCTCAAGGAGATCCTGCGCGGCGGAAACGACAAGGTCGTGGAGGCCGGCGCCAGCATGGCCGGCGGCCACTCGGTTGACGACAACGAGCCGAAGTACGGGCTGGCCGTGACGGGCGTGGTTCACCCTGCTCGCATCCTGACGAACTCCGGAGCGCGGCCGGGGGATGCACTCGTGCTGACCAAGCCGCTCGGGACTGGCGTGCTGTTCAATGCCAATCGTTCCGGCAAACTGCCCTATCGCGAGCTCCTGGCCATTCTGCCGGCCGTTGCCAGCCTGAACCGCAAGGCCCTGGAGGGGAGCGCGCGGTTCGACGTGCACGCCTGCACCGACATCACCGGCTTCGGGCTGCTCGGCCACAGCCTGGAGATGGCCAAGGGCAGCGGCGTGCGCATCCATCTGAGCTTCCGGGACCTGCCGTTTTATCCCAACACGCAGGCGATGTACCGCAAGGGTGAAACCACCGGCAGCAACGCGGCCAACCGCCAGGCGGTGGCAGGGTCTTGGGAGTTGAAAACGAAGCTCGACTCCCAGGCAGAAGAACTGCTGTTCGACCCGCAGACCTCCGGAGGGCTTCTGCTGGCCCTTCCCGGCGCACAGGCGGATGAACTGGTCCGGACGCTGAAATCAGCCGGCCTGGATGATGCGACCCGCATCGGCGAAGTCGTGTCATCGGATCGGCCGCTGGTCCGCATCGTCTGACAGGACCAAGGCCTCAGATGGTTTTGAAATTGCTTTTCACCTGGTCGATCGCCCGCTGAAACCCCTCCCGCGAGCCGGCGATCGCGCGGTCCGGCACGGCGTAGGAAATACGGAAATACCCCGGGGCCCCGAAGGCGCGACCCGGGCTGACCAGGATGCGCTCGCCCCTCAGTATCTCCGTGAACCGGACATCATCGGGAATGGGGCTTTTCGGGAAAAGGTAGAAGGCGCCCTCGGGCAGGTTGAACTCGTAGCCCGCCGCCGTCATGATGTCACAGATCAGGTCCCGCCGCCGCTGGTAAATGGAGACATCCACGGCGGCCCCGATCACGCGCGCCACCACCTGCTGGAAGAGGCTGGGGGCATTGACAACGTGCATGGAGTTGGCGACGCACGCCGCGGCCACGATCGCCTCGGCATCCTCGGCCTCCGGGTGCACGGCGAAGTAACCGAGGCGCTCGCCGGCCAGGCTGAGCTCTTTTGAAAAGGAGTTCACCACGACGGTGTGGGGATAGGCCGCCAGCACCGACGGCACTGCGGCGCCGAAGGTGATGCGGCGATAGGGCTCGTCCGACACCAGATAGATGCGCTTTTTAAAACGGGCGCTGGCGGTTTCCAGCACCTGGCCCAGCCCGCTGATCTCCGCGGCCGAATAGACCGCCCCCGTGGGGTTGTTCGGTGAATTGATCAACACGACACGGGTCTTCCAGGTAATGGCCTGGGCGATGGCGGCAAGGTCCAGGTGGAAGCGTTGATCGGTGGGGGCCGTGATGAGATCCGCATCCACCAGGAAGGCGTAGTTTTCGTAGCCGAGAAAATAAGGGGCGGGGGTCAGGATTTCGTCGCCCGGATTGACCAGCGCCCGGAAAATGTCGTTGAGGGCGCCTGCGGCGCCCACCGTCATGACGATCATCTCCGGCCGGACCGGGACGCCATGCTCGCCGGTCAGCCGCTGCGCCAGCGCTTCGCGCACCGGCAGATGCCCGGCCACAGGGGTGTAGCCGAACGAGAGGGTCTCGGACTGGGTCAGTTCGCGCAGCGCCTTTCGAAACGAGTCCGGGGGAGGGACATCGGGGTTTCCCAAAGAAAAATCGTAGACGTTGTCGGCGCCGAACCTTTCCTTCAGCTGCCGGCCTTCCTCGAACATGTTTTTGATCACCGCGAAATCCGCCACGCGGCGGGTCATTCGGTCTGCAATCGGCATGTGTTCCTCCACGCTGTCGGATGGGCGCTGCAACACCATAGTTAACGGCAAACGATGACTATATGAGGTTCGGCGGGACGGGTCAAGAACCGCGGTGCATTGCAGCCCAAACAAGCTGCCGATCC
>JBFYWS010000579.1:0-4260 GCA_041310935.1 Desulfobacteraceae bacterium
CCACGCAATCCACGCGTCAAGCCCCTCGCCGGTGCGGGCGGACATCTCGAAGACCGGCATGCCCGGGTGCACCTGGTGGATGTAGCCGAGGGCCTTCTCCTTCTCGTACTCCAGGTGCGGGAGCAGGTCGATCTTGTTCAGCAGGGCCGCATCGCACAGCCGGAACATGGTGGGGTATTTCACCGGTTTGTCCTCGCCTTCGGTCACGCTCAGGACCACCACCCGGACGTCCTCGCCGATGTCGAACTCCGCCGGGCACACCAGGTTGCCCACGTTTTCGATGATCAACAGCGTGATCGCATCGAGGTCGATCTCGTCCGCGGCCTTTTCGATCACGTGGGCGGCCAGGTGGCAGTCGCCGCCGAAGGCGTCGGTGTTCACCTGCACGACCGGGGCGCCGGTGACGGATAGACGGTCCGCATCGTGCGTGGTGCTGACGTCCCCGACGATGACGGCGGCCTTGATCTCCGGCATGATGCGTTCGAGCGTCTTCTGAAGTGTGGCGGTCTTGCCGGAGCCGGGCGAACTCATCACGTTGATGACGAAAACACCTTTTTCTGCAAACCGCCGGCGGTTCTGCTCCGCCATGCGCGCGTTCACGTTGAGAACGCGCTCAACCACCTTGATCTCGCGCATGCGGCGCTTATCGTTGACCGTCTCCATGCTCATCCTCTTGTGCGATTTCAATCGAAACGATATCGAGCTCGCGCCCGGAAAGGATCTCGAGGGAGCCGCTCTCGCAGGCCTGGCAGGTGAACACCGGCTCTGCGATGGTCCAGCGCGCCCCGCACTCCTTGCAGCGGGCGACCACCGGCGTCTCCTCGATGACGAGCGTAGCACCCGCGAGCGGGGTCTCTTTTGAAACGATGTCGAAGCAGAATCTCAGGCTGTCGGGCACCACCGCCGAGAGCTTGCCGATCTTCAGGTTGACACGCTCCACCTTTACGGAGCGCGCCTCCGGGGGGATCGAGGCCGTGGCGATGTCGATGATTTCCAGGGCGATGCCCATTTCGTGCATAGAAGACAATCTTTATAGGACCGATAGGACCGATAGGTCCTATTTGAAAACGCTTTTGCAGAGCTCCCCCAGCGCGCCCAGGTTTTCGCACACGTGGATGCCGGCAGCTTGCATGGCCGCGATCTTGGCCTGAGCGGTGCCGCTGCCCCCGCTGATGATGGCGCCGGCATGTCCCATGCGCCGGCCGGGGGGGGCGGTGAGCCCGGCAATGAAGCCGATCACGGGCTTGGTCATGTGCTGCTGGATGAACCCCGCGGCCGTCTCCTCGGCGTTGCCGCCGATCTCGCCCACCATGACGACCCCACGGGTGTCCGGATCTTTTTCGAACGCCGCCAGGCAGTCCACGAAGTTGGTGCCGTTGACCGGATCGCCGCCGATGCCGATACAGGTGGTCTGGCCGATCCCCTGCTGGGTCAGTTGATGCACCACCTCGTAGGTCAGGGTGCCGGAGCGCGACACCACCCCGATGGGCCCGCCGGGCGTGTGGATCGAAGCGGGCATGATGCCGATCTTGGCCTCGCCGGGTGTAATGATACCCGGGCAGTTGGGCCCGATCAGCCGCACGGGCTTGCCCTCGATGATGTTCTTGACCTTCAGCATGTCCAGCACCGGGATGCCCTCGGTGATCGCCACCACGAGGCGAATGCCCGCATCCGCCGCCTCCAGGATCGCGTCCGCGGCAAACGGCGGGGGCACAAAGATCAGGCTGCAGTCAGCCCCGGTCTGGCGAACCGCGTCGGCCACCGTGTTGAAGACCGGAATAGCGTCCATGGTCTGCCCCGCCTTGCCCGGGGTGACTCCGGCCACGATCTGGGTCCCATAGGCGACGCAGTTCCGGGTGTGAAACTGGCCCTCTTTGCCGGTGATGCCCTGCACGACCACCCGCGTGTCCTTATTGACGAAAATGCTCACGGTTGATTCTCCCGTAAGAGCTCGAGGCGGGAAGCTCGAAGCTCAATGCAATGATAGATGTTCTCCAAGAGAGGGAAGATGTTTTTTTGCCTTCCAGCTTCCAGCATCGAGCTTCCGGCTTACTTCACGATCGCCGCCACCTTGCGGGCGGCATCCTTGAGGTCGGCCGCCGAGATCAGGCTCAAACCCGACTCGGCCAAAATACGCCGGCCCGCTTCGACGTTGGTCCCTTCCATGCGCACCACCACCGGGACCTTGATCCCGGTTTTGCGGGCCGCCTCGACGACACCCGTCGCCAGGGTGTCGCAGCGCAGGATGCCGCCGAAGATATTGATCAGGATGCCCTTCACGTTCTTGTCGCTCAGGATGATGCGGAAGCCGTTTTCCACCATCTCGGCGCTGGCCCCTCCGCCCACGTCCAGGAAGTTCGCGGGCTCGGCCCCGGCCTGCTTGATGAGGTCCATGGTGGCCATGGCAAGGCCGGCGCCGTTCACCATGTTGCCGACGTTGCCGTCGAGGTTGATGTAGTTCAGGTTGAACTTGGAGGCTTCGACCTCCAGAGGGTCTTCCTCGTCGAGGTCGCGGAATTCGAGAACATCCTTGTGCCGGAACAGGGCATTGTCGTCGAAAGTGATCTTGGCGTCCAGGGCGATGACGGTCTCCGCGGCCGTGATGACCAGCGGGTTGATCTCCAGCAGCGAGCAGTCGTAGTCCGTGAAGAGCCGGAAGAGGCTCTGGACCATGGGGATGAAGGCTTTGATAACCGCCGGGGCCAGGTTGAGGCCGTAGGCGAGCTGCCGGCAGTGGTAGCCCTGGATGCCGGTGAGCGGGTTAATGAAGACCTTGATGATTTTCTCGGGGCTCTTCGCGGCCACTTCCTCGATGTCCATGCCGCCGGCCTCGCTCGCCATGATCACGATCTGGGCGGTTGCCCGGTCCGGGATGATGCTGAGATAAAGCTCCTTCTGGATTTGCAGACCCTGTTCCACCAGGACCTTGCGCACCCGGCGGCCCTCCGGCCCGGTCTGGTGGGTGACCAGCGTCATGCCGATGATGTCGTTGGCCAGTTTTTTAACCTCGTCCGCCGAACGGGCCAGCTTCACCCCGCCGCCCTTGCCCCGGCCCCCGGCATGGATCTGGGCCTTAACTACCACGGGCCAGCCCCCCAGCCCGCCGGCGATCTTCTGGGCCTCATCGACGCTGAAGGCCACCCCGCCCGCGGGGACGGGGATCCGGTGCTTCTTAAAAAGCTCCTTGGCCTGGTATTCGTGGATTTTCATGGGTTCCCCCGGAGTAGCTTTACCGCTCATAGGTCCTATAGGTCTGATCGGTCCTATAGGACCTGTCTTCCTTCTGTTACCCCACCACCGCCAGCACATCCCCCTTCTTCACCGAGTCGCCACTGCTGAAGTTGACGGTTTTCACGGTGCCGTTCGCGGGAGCCGGCAGGGCGTTTTCCATCTTCATGGCCTCGAGCACCACGACGGTCTCGCCTTCTTTGACCTTGTCGCCGACGTTCTTCACGTACTTGACGATCATGCCCGGCATGGGGGCCGTGAGGGGGGCCCCCTTCACGTCAGCCGCAGCCGCTTTCGGGGCGGCAGCCAGCGCAGGGGCTTCCGGGGCCGGGGCCGCGACCGGGGCGGGGGCAGCCGGTGCCGGTCCCGCGGCGGGCAGCGGGGCCGCCATGGGCCGCACGGTGTTCACCACGGGTGCGCCGCCGAGCGATTCGACGCCGACCTCGAAGTACTCCCCGTCCACGACGACGTTGAAGTTGCGGGCGCTCTCGGTCAGGGGCGGCGCCTTCTTCTGCGGCTTCTCGACCAACTGCCCGGCCTTGGCCTTCTGCGCCAGTTCGTCCTTCCGGCGGACCTCTTCCATGGTGATGGGTTTGGTGTCAGCCGGCGGCGCCTCCTTGCCGTACTTCCACTTCAGGAACTTCAGGCCCGTGACCGGGTAGAGGGCATAGACCAGGACGTCGTCGATATCCTTGGCCAGGCCCTTGGTCGCCTCCTTGGCCTTTTCCATTTCAGGCTCGAGCACCGAGGCCGCCCGGGCGGTGATGGGCTTCTCCCCGCGGGAATACCCTTTGAGCGCCTTCTTCTGCACCTCGGAGTTGATGGGGACGGCGGTCTTGCCGTACAGGCCGTAGCAGATGTCCTTGACCTGGTCGGTGATCATCTTGTAGCGCTCCTCCTTCGTGTCGTACAGGACGTTGTTCACCGCCTGCACGCCCACGATCTGGCTGGTCGGGGTGACGAGCGGGATCTGGCCGAGGTCCTTGCGCACCCGCGGCAGCTCCGCGAACACCTCGTCGATGCGGTCGACGG
>JBFYWS010000167.1:0-6785 GCA_041310935.1 Desulfobacteraceae bacterium
GAGATGCTGGGCTTGGACATGGACATCGAGGCGGACCTCGGCATCGATTCCATCAAGCGCGTCGAAATCCTCTCGGCCCTCGAGGAGCGGTCCCCCGGCCTGCCCGCGATCGCCCCCGAAGACATGGGTCGCCTCAAGACCCTGGGTCAGATCATCGAGCTGCTTTCCTCGCCCGCCCCACGCGCTGCCCTGCCGGCGACCGAACCAACGAGCCCCACCCCGGGGGATCGGGCTACCACGGGAACCTGCGCCCTGGGGGCCTTGCAGGCAGCCGCTGCAGCGCCGCAGCTCGCCCAGCGGCAGGCCGTTACGCTCGCCGAAGCGCCGCCGCTCGCGGAAACGCCGATCGTTTTGCCCAAGGGACGCAAGGTGTTCGTCACCGACGACCGTACCGGCCTTTCCCAGGCCATCACGGCCGAACTCGGTGCGAAAGGCATCAACACGGTGCTGGTCTCCATCGACATCCTCAACTACAAGAAAGACATGCCTCACGCCGCCGGGCTCGTGATTGTGCCGAATCCACAATCGACGACCGTCGCGGCGGATCTCAAGCACGCGTTTGAACTCGCCAAATCCTTCGCGCCCGATCTCATGGAATCCGCTCGGCTCGAAGCCGCTTTCTTCGCGACCGTAACCCGCATGGACGGCGTGTTTGGTTTCAGCGGGCAGCCCATCGCGAACCCGATGCAGGGCGCGCTGGCGGGACTTGCCAAGACAGCCGCTGTGGAATGGCCAGAGGTGCGCTGCCACGCCATAGACGTCGCCCCCGGCTGGACCGATCACCGCGCCGTGGCCCAGGCCGTCGTCGGGGAACTCATGGCCCGCGGCCCGGTGGAGATCGGCCTGGACGTGGATGCCCGAAGGACACCGACGCTCGTCCCGCAAGCCTACCCCGACGGGAACATCGACATCGCCCCGGGGGACCTGGTGGTTGTGAGCGGCGGCGCGCGCGGCATCACGGCCGCCTGCACCCTCGAACTGGCCCGGCGCATACGGCCCACGCTGGTGTTGCTCGGCCGCTCGCCGGAGCCCGCAGCGGAGCCGGAGTGGATGCAGGTGATCGAAGACGCTGCCGCGGTCAAAAAAGCGCTGCTCGAAAATGAGTTCGCCGGCATGCCCGCTACACCCGCCGAGGTGGAACGCCGCCTCAAGCTGCTCATCGCCAACCGCGAGATTTCCCGGAACCTGGAAGCACTAGAGTCGGCCGGGGCCGTGGTTCACTATCACGCCGTCGACGTCCGGGATGCCGGGCAGGTGAAGCGAATCATCGACGCGGCCCGTGCCGTGCACGGCCCGGTCCGCGCGGTGATCCACGGCGCCGGGGTGCTGGAGGACCGCCTCATCGTCGACAAGAGCCCCGAGCAGTTCGAACGCGTCTTCGACACCAAGGTGAAGGGCTTCCAGGCCCTGCTCGCGGCCGTGCCGGAGGACGACCTGAAGGTCGTCGTGGCGTTCTCCTCGGTCACGGCCCGTATCGGGAACAAGGGGCAGGCGGACTACGCCATGGCCAACGAGGCGCTGAACAAACTGGCGTGGGTGGAGTCGCTGCGGCGGCCGGGCTGCCGGGTCGTGTCCGTCAACTGGGGCCCCTGGGAATGCGGCATGGTCACACCCTCGCTCAAGCGCGAGTTCGAACGCCAGGGGGTCACCCTGCTGCCGGCAGCCGACGGCGCTCTCTCCCTGCTGCAGGAGATGGCCCGCGATACGGATGCCCCGGTCGAGGTGGTGATCGGCGGGACCCTGAACCCGGCCACCATCGAAACCGTAACGGAAAAGTCAAAGTCCCATCTCGCGATACTGTTTGAGCGTGAAATCGACGCCGAGTCCTACCCGATCCTCGCGTCGCATGTGATCGACGGCAAGCCGGTGGTGCCGATGGCGATGATGGCCGAGTGGTTCGGCCACGGCGCGTTGCACGAAAACCCGGGACTCGTGCTGCATGGCCTTGAGGACATCCGCATCCTGAACGGCATCCGCCTGAGCGAGCAAACCAAGCTCATCCGCCTGCTGGCCGGCAAGGCGCAGAGCCGGGAGGGCGGCTTCGAGGTCGAACTCGAGCTGCGCAACGGCGTGCGGGAGGGCAAGGATATCATCCACTCCCGGGCCCGGGCTATTTTGGCCGAAAACCTGGCGGTACCGCCGGAGTTCCGCCTGCCCGAGGCGCTCTCAGCCAATGACTACTCACGGAGTGTCGCCGAAATCTACGAAAAAATCCTGTTCCACGGCGTCCGCCTCCACGGCCTGCGCACGGTGCGCACCTGCTCCGCGGCTGGCATGGTGGCGGATGTGTCGGGTGCACCGTCGCCGAACCAGTGGATGGACTCCCCGCTGCGCAACAGCTGGCTGTTCGACCCGCTCGCGCTCGATTCGGCCTTCCAGATGGCAAGCCTCTGGTGCTACGAGCAGCGCGGATGCGTCTCGCTGCCCATCCACGTCGCCTCCTACCGGCAGTTCCGGCCCGCGTTCCCGGCCGAGGGCGTCACGGTCGTGCTCGAGGTGCGGGAGGTAACGGACAAGAAAATGCGCGGCGACTTCACGTTCATAGACGCTAACAGCGCGGTGGTGGCGCGGCTGGCCGGCTACGAGGCCGTCATGGACCCGTTGCTGAACCGGGCCTTCAAGACGAGTGGCGCGCCGTCCCAAACGCGGGACCACGTTTAGCAGGCTGTTGAAAAACGGCACCTCAGGCCGTGATCCGCAAAGCCGCATGCACATCGCATACGGCTTTGTTTTATTAAGAGATTGAGCAATGACCGGCTACCGAAAAAAGCGAAGTTTCAAAATGACATTGAAGGGATCACCCGAGCAGCTCTTCCCACTCCTGTGCCCCACCCGTGAATACGACTGGATCGAGACCTGGCAATGCGAGCTGATCTATTCGGACTCGGGCTTTGCCGAACCGGGCTGCATCTTCACGACATCGTTCCCGGCCGACGGACCGGAGGACACCTGGGTCGTCTCCAGGTACGAAAAACCGGTGTTGATCGAGTTCGTGCGCGTAAACCCGCTCAGGGTGATCCGCTACACGATCACACTGAGTCGGGCAGAGAACGGCGCAACCGAAGCCGAGTGGGCGCAGGTTATCACCGGCATCGGTGAAGAGGGTAAACAGTTCGTTCGGGACCTGGATGAGGAAGGCTTCCATGCCCACATGGCCATGGTGGAGAAAATGCTCGAGCACTACCTGATGACCGGCGCAATGCTGACGACTTCGTAGAAAGCGATGGTTCCCATGCTCACAACGCGCATCACCGAATTTTTCGGCGTCGAACGGCCCATCGTGCAGGGCGGGCTCATGTGGGTGGCCACGGCCGAGCTGGTGGCGGCCGTATCCAACGCGGGCGGCATGGGCTTCATGACCGCCCTCACCTTCCCGGACGCCGAACGCCTGCGGGCGGAGATCCGAGCCTGCCGGGCCCTGACCGACAAGCCTTTCGGGGTCAACCTGACCTTTCTGCCGACGCTGCGACCGCCGGACTACCCGGCTTACATCGATGTCTGCGCCGAGGAAGGCATCCGGTTCATCGAAACCGCCGGACGGAACCCGGAGCCCTACATGCCGCAGATCACGTCCGCCGGCATCAAGGTCATCCACAAGTGCACCTCGGTGCGGCACGCGCTCAAGGCGGAGAAAATCGGCTGCGACGCCGTCAGCATCGACGGGTTCGAGGCCGCCGGCCATCCCGGGGAGGATGATGTCACCACCCTGATCCTCGTGCCGCTCGTGCGCGATGCGGTCGGTCTGCCCCTCATCGCCTCCGGCGGGTTTGCCGACGGCCGCGGGCTGGTGGCGGCCCTTGCGCTGGGTGCGGACGGCATGAACATGGGCACGCGCTTCGTGGCCACCCGCGAAGCACCGGTGCACGAAAACCTGAAACAGGCGCTGATCCGCCACAGTGAAGTCGACACGCGCTTGATCATGCGCACCCTCCGAAACACCGAGCGCGTGCTCCACAATCAGGCCGCCGACAAGGTCCTCGAGATCGAAAGCAGAGGCACTCCCAGCATCCAGGACCTCATCCCCTACGTCTCCGGCCTGGTGGGCAAGGAAATGCTGGAGGACGGCAACATGGACAAGGGGACCATGGCCGCCGGCCAATGCATCGGACTGATCCGCGACATTCCCACCTGCCGGGAGTTGCTCGACCGCATCATGGCCGAAGCAGGGGAGATCATCAACAACCGCTTCGCCCGAATGGTGTCGCAAAAAAGGTGAGCTTCAATCGGATGAGTGCGCCCGCGGGGAGATCGTGGCGGTGCGGGTGCCGAACAGCTGGCGGAAAAACCAGGAGTGAAAAACTATTCTTCCGACAGCGCTTCCAAGTCGGCAAGATCCTTCTTCCTGCCCACCGTGCGCTTGTTGATCACAAACTGCTTGCGGCCGATATAATAGACCGTAATATCGCCGTACTTTCCCGCTACACGGTTTTGAAACGCCTCTCCCCAACTGACCCCGGAGATGGAAGTGACTATGTCTACGCGCACGGGCGGATAGCCCAACTGGACGACCTTGTTGGGCTCTCTAAAATCCTGGATAGAAAGCCCAACCGACCCAAACCCGAACTCATTTAAAGATTGCAGTATTCTATGTGCGTTATCTTCACTGGCATTGACAAGAATATCGAGGTCGCCGGTATAACGTGGTACGCCATGGAAGGCCAATGCGTAGCCGCCAACAATCACGTAATCCACTCTATTCTTGTTGAACGACTCGAGCAGATCTCTGAAGTCTGACTGAATCTCCATGATATTGCCGTCTCAAAAGCTCCACCGCTTCAACCCGCTCCTCGGCGGTTTTGGTCATCCAATAGGAATAATCTGCCTTTATCGAGGAAAAATCATCCAGCCGTTTTCTGTTAACCACCTTCGCGATCATTTTTTAAAGCTCGCATTGGATTATGTTACGATAGGTGTGTAATGTAACAGAAAGCTTAAATTTTTTCAAAAGATGTTTCAAAAACAACCCTGTTGCTTTTTCAGGGTTATTTCGACCCTCTTCGGAAATTATTGGAGTTTGTTCCGGTCAGCCGTACACCATGCGCTCCGCCATGGCGTGATCAATTCTGAAAATCTCAAAATATCAATTGAAGATCCCTTTAGCTATCTGCAGGGAATCTTCGACCGCACGCGATACGGTCTTTTTTAGGATTCGCTCGCAATCGCGGTTCAGCCCACGCCCCGGCTGACGTTGGCCGGTATGCCCGGCAGCTCGACCGTCTCAAGAGTCCCGATGTAGGTCTTGCAGGGCTGGCAGAACTTTTTGGGTCTTCCCCGGCCGGCCCACAGCAGCTTCATCCGGTGGGAGATGCCGCAGCGCGGGCAGGTGCATTCCATGGTGATACCGTCTTCACCCGGCTGATACGGCATCTCGTCACATTCCACCTCGACGCGCAGGCCCATTCTCTTTGATCGCATCGTTCAACCTCCTTTCATTTTTTCGGCTTGGCGTACTTCCGGACCAGCTCCCGGATCGCCTCCTCCAGGAGTTCCCCCAGCGCCCTGTCCGTGTCGACGGCCAGGTGCTTGAGGGTCTTCAGAAGTTCGTCGTCGATGCGTGTGGAAAAGGTCTTTTTCTGCCCCATGCAAGAAAGCTTATAATAAAGTTTAAAATATTTCAAGTATTATTTTTTAATTTTTATAAATTTTTATTGATTTCTTTTTTTAAATCAGGCGGCGGTAATCCAGGGACTGAAGGCGGGGAAGGGAAAGCGTCTGTGGGGTATTTGTCACTACTCAGGCAAGACAGACTGTAGGCTGAAGGCTGAAGGTCTTGAATAGCTTGATTCGTGCTTTGCGAGACGGTTTATAGCCTTCAGCCTTCAGCCTAAAAACCTGAGCACTTAAGGGTGTTTTTCAAATACCCGCCTGGCGCTTAACGCGCAGCAGGCCGGGGCTGTTGTGCAGGTACATGAGGGATGAGGAGCAGCCGGCCGCGACAAAATAGTTCTCGATCATGTCGAACAGCACCGGCCGGTCCGGCCAGGTGAAGGTCTTTCTCTGCCGCTCGAGCTCGATCCACCCGGCTTCGGCCTCCGGGTGCTGGTTGAAGACCCGGGATTTGGCCATGTCGCAGAGGAACATCTCGCACACAATCGGCTTGAGGTTCCACAGGCATCCCGCTTCCCCGAGATAAACGCACTTGAGGCCGTCATTTTCCCGTTGAAGGGCCTTGGCCAGAGTCTCGATCTCAGATTCCTCGGAGACAAGCAGATTGATCACCACGTCGGCGAAAAAGGTGACGATCCCCTCGCGGGTGCAGCAGGCGCTGAGTTGGCTCTGGTAGCACGTGCGGTCGCAGACACTTCCGAAATGTCGGTCCTGGAAATCGTCCACGCGCCGGCGGAATGCAAGGTAATCCGCGGCGAGCACGCAAAGTTTTTCCCTCTCGCCGCGCGGCAGTGACGCGAGGTGCAGGCGCACGCGTGTCAGAGCTTCGACCTGTTCGGCCTGGTAGCTGCTCTTCATATCGTGTGGAGAAACCCGGCCAGCGCGCTGTTAAATACCTCCGTTTGCTCGATGTTACACAGGTGCATGGCGGACGGGATGATCACCAGCTTGGATCCGGCGATCCGCTCATGCATGGCCTGCGAGGCTGAAACCGGTGTCCCGGGGTCCTCTTCGCCGACGATGATCAGGGTGGAAACGTTGATGCGGGCAAGCTGCCCCAGGTAGTCGAGCCGGCGGATGGCCTCGGTGCACCCGACATAGCCCGAAACGGGGGTAGCCAGGAACTGGCGCCGAATGCGCTCGACGTCAGGCGGCTTCGTCTTCAAATAGCCCGGCGT
>JBFYWS010000013.1:0-8555 GCA_041310935.1 Desulfobacteraceae bacterium
AGGACTATTTTGATTGCAGCCGCATAAATCTCGATCAGCCCATCAAAAAAATCCTCAGGGGATATTGCCGCCCCAATATTCAAGCTTCTTCATGCTGGGCGTCCCGCCTGAAAGAAAACCAGCAATATCTCCAAGACGAACTGTCTGCCAATTCATTTTGCAGCTCTTTTCAGCTCTTCGTTCAGCCGCTGTTAAAACTTCTTCCTCGCCTGCTGCCTTGCCCTGTAAAGCTTCTCCGTAAACCCGCCCTCTTTCAAAAACTGCTGTTCCAGTTGCCGGAGTTGCTGGTCGAGCAGGTAGTTGGCCTGATGGATCAGGCAGATCAGGGTGTTGGCGGCAATTTCGGGGGAACCGCCTTCAACATAGGTCTTATAGGTCCCATAGGACCTATTCTCGGTGTAGGCCAGCTTTCGGATGGCCTGAGCTTGCGGGTGGTCTTTGCCCCAGAGCGGCAGACCCCGCTGGCGCAGAAAGTCCTGGTAGTCGAGCAGCAGCTCCTCCAGGCTTGCGCGGGCCACTCCGACCAGCTTCAGCTCGGTTTTCTTGGAGGTGCCGGAGGCCACGCTGCCCTCCGCAATGTTCTGCCTGCCGCTTCTGGCCGCCTGCACCATCTGGTCGTGGGTGCGCGAGCGCCGGTCGATCAGCCGGTTGCAGAAAACAACCGTGGCGTCATAAACGATTTCCGCACTCTGAAAGGACTTCAGCTTGCGGAACCCGCCGTGGGGATCGATGAAGCCGCTCTGTTCGGCCAATTTCGAGCTCCTGATGAATGCATGGTCAACGCGTACGCGCCTTCGACACGTTCATATCACGTGTCGAAGTTTTCCGATTTTATCGACATGTTTTTATAACGTGTCGAAATCATCGACACGTTATTTCGAGAGCAAGGCGTAAAGCCGGGTGTTGACATAAAGGACTTCTTTTCCTTTTTTTTGCGCGGCAAGAATTTCGACAGCCTCCAGGGCTTTCAAATATTCCGCAGCGGTTTGGCGTTTGGCGATGCCCGCTTCGACCAGAAATTGAACTTTGGTGTACGGTTGCCTGAAAATCATTTCCAGCAGCTCTCTGGAATAAACCCGGGACGGTAGTTTCTGCTTGGCCAGCTGCGCCGTCTCCTCCAGCAGATCGCGGATGTCGATAATCCGTTTGCGGGTGAAGTCAGCCGTCTCCTGAACCGCATCCAAAATGTAGAGGATCCAGGGCTCCCATTGTTGCTTTTCGGTAACCGCCCGCAGCAGGCGATAGTAATCGCTTTTATGCTGAATGATGTATTTGCTGAGATAGAGGACCGGCAGGTCCAGCAGGCCCCGCTGCACGAGAAAAAGGCTGTTCAGAATCCGGCCTATGCGGCCGTTACCATCGGTGAATGGGTGGATCGCTTCGAACTGGTAATGGATGACCGCGAGCTTGACGAGGGGATCGACTCCGTCCTCGGTGTGGATGTAATCTTCGAGGTTTTTCAGCTTGTCACGAAGAAGCCGCTCGCCCTCCGGTGGTGTGAAAATAGTTTTGCCGGTGGCGGCGTTCTGAACCTTCGTGCCCGGGGTATTGCGAATGCCTGCCTTATTTTTCCGTATGGTCTGAACAAGCCGGATGAAAAGGTTGGTGGTGAGCAAAGGCCTTTTCTTCAGGGCGCCAAACCCTTCCCAAAGCGCTTCCCGGTAGCGGAGCACCTCTTTCGTCGCCGGATCGCCCTGCGAGGAGCTTGCACTGAAGGCAACGAAAAGGGCGTCATTGGTTGTAACGATGTTCTCGATTTCAGAACTGGCCTTGGCCTCCTGAAGTATGAGGGAGTTGATTAAAATGCCTTGATTGGGGATGGTCGCGCCCAGTCCTTTCAGCTCGGCCAACGCCCTTCCGGCCTGAATGGCTTTCTTGAGGACAGGCTTTGTCTCAACCTCGACCGAGGGCGGCAACAGCGGAAGATCATCATAGGGTTTCTCAGGATCAAATTTCATATCCCCAACTCTTTGAAGTTCCGGGAGATCCGGGCGGCCAGTTCGGCGGCCTCGGTGTTCAGGCCTTCCAGTTCGATGTGGATATCGCGCAGGGCTTCTTCGAAATCGAAGCCGTCGCCTTCTACCTCGGGAGCCACGCCGACGTAGCGGCCGGGGGTGAGGCTCCAATCATTTGCCTCCAATTCGACCCGATCCACCAGCTTGACCAGGCCTTCCACGTCCCGCAACGCGCCATCCGGGAAGCGCTCGGTCAGCCAGGCCGCCTGCTTGTGAAAATAGCGCACTTGCTTCAACTGCTCGACCAGCGTCTGGCGGGCGGCGTCCGCGGCCTTGCGCGCGCGGGTAATCTCGCGGCCGTTCCAAAGGCTGCTGCTGCGGGCGTCCAGTTCGGTCTCACAGACCTCGATCAGGCGGCAGGCGAGCTTGAATACGGCATCGGCCTGCCGGGCCAGTTCGCGGCCTTTTCCAGCCAGGTGCGTCAGCCGCTGCACCGCCTCTTCGAGGGCCTTGGCGTTCTTTTTCTGCTTTTGCCAGGGGCCTTGTTCAGCATCTATCGCCGCCTGAAATCCGTCAACCTGCTCATCCAACGCACCGATGCTTTCGACCAGCTCCTTTATCGCTCCGACATCAGCTGCGCTTTTATCCATCGCTTCAGTGAAAGGGTCGATGGCCGCGAGCACATCATCGATCGCCATCACATAGCCGAAGAGAGGGGGAGTCTCATCGCTGTCAGGCGTCCGCGGCCGGAAGCAGTAACTGACCTCGTAGAGCATGGCCCGAAGATACCCGTACACCAGATCGAGAAACCGCTCCTGCTGCCCTCGGTACAGCCAGACGATGGCCAACAGATTCAAGAGCTGTTCCGGGCTGAAGTCGTAGATCTTGCGCGTCACCTTGCGGTAGATGTTGCGGCCATCGATCATCAGGACCTTGCCGCGCTGCGCCTTCGGCCTGTTTCGATTGAGGAACCACAGCTCGCAGGGCACGGTGCGGGTGTAGAAGAAGTTCGAGCGGATAGCGATCATGATGTCCACATCGCCGGTCTCGATCAGCTTGCGTCGCACCTTGGCCTCGTCGCGGCCGGCGCTGGAGGCCTGGGAGGACATGACGAAGCCGGCGCGGCCGGTCTCGTTCAGATAACTGTAAAAGTAGCTGATCCAGAGGTAGTTTCCGTTCGAGACTTTTTCGTTCTTGTTAACCCCCGGCAGGCCGAAGGGCAGGCGCGGGTCGTTCTTCACCTTGTCCGCGTCCACCTCGTCGACGTTGAAGGGCGGATTGGCCATCACGAAATCGGCCTTGCCGGCCAGCTCGTGCGGGTCTTCATAGTAGGTGATGGCTTTCTGGATGTTCCCTTCCAGGCCGTGGACGGCCAGGTTCATTTTGGCCAGACGGATGGTGGTGGCATTTTTTTCGAGGCCGTAGAAGGTGAGCTTCTCGGAAGGGTTGGCGTGCAGGCGCTCCACGAAATGCGCGCTTTGCACGAACATGCCGCCGGAGCCGCAGGCCGGGTCGAGCACGATGCCGCCGGCCGGCTCAATGACGTTGGCGATCAGCGCGACGAGGGACACCGGGGTGAAGAACTCGCCGTTGTCGTGGGCCTTGAGGTCGGCAAACTGAGTCAGAAAGTACTCGTAGATCCGGCCGAAGACATCGCCGGATGAGCGTTTCAGCACCTCGGGGTTGAGGGTGCGCAGCAGCTGCCCGAGCACGGCGTTGTCGAGCTCCTGATATTCAGCCTTGGGCAGCACGCCCCGCAAGGTTTCGTAGTCGGCCTCGATGGAGTCCATCGCGTCGATGATCGCCTTGGCGCGGTCGTCGCTGTCCGTCAGGCCGACCAGGGAGTTAAACTGGGCCGCCGGCCGCAGGAAGATCGCACTTTTCCGGGAGAAATCCTCCTTGGATAGGGCGCGCGTCTTTCCCCCGCGCTTGGGCATGTTGGCTTCGATGTCGTCTTTGACTGAAAGATAGCGGCTGTAGGCGTGCCGCAGAAAGATGAGGCCCATCACCGGCATGAAGTATTCGTTGCTGGCGTAGTTCGAGTTGGAACGCAGGGTGTCGGCGGCGTTCCAGAGGCTTTTTTCGATGGCCTCGATGTGCTCCAGTTGGACTGGCCCCTGTATGCGCTCGGGATTGGCCTGGCCCTTATGATTTCTCATCGGCGTCCTATAGCCTTTACAAGTTTGTCGTGGCAAGCCTTCTTTTATTCGACTTGAGCTAAGGTGTCAAAATGCCATTACAACCTGAAATAAAACGACACCACATTCGCTGGAACGCTGAATGCCAAGAAACAGCTATTTGCTTCGGCTGCTTGACAGCTGATCTATTCTTGTATAGTTTTTTAATAAAAATTCGACCGGGGTGGCGGTTTACGCCTGAGATCATACCCGTTGAACCTGACCTGGGTAATTCCAGCGTAGGGAGCGTTCAACAATGACAGTTCTCGGAGCCGGTTCCCCATGGAATCGGCTTTTTTATTTAGAAGTGGCTCCATAACCCTGTCTGAGGCCCGATGGTCCGCCGCAGGCGGATTGCAGGCCTCTCGAAATGCTTATCCGCCGCAGGCGGACTGCGCTTTCGAATCGGCCTGCGCCTTGCCCTCGGGCGTGATCCGAGGTTGTGAAACCACTTCTATGTGGAGGAGGAATGAAAACCAGAGAAGTCGCCCGCGCTGCCATACTGGTCGCCATGGCCGTGGCGCTGTCGCCGTTTTTCATCCCCGTGGGGATATCCAAGTGCTACCCGGCCCAGCACATGATCAACGTCGTTGCGGCGGTCGTGCTCGGGCCGGTCCACGCCGTTACGATTGCATTTCTCGCCGCCCTGATCCGCAACATGCTCGGGCTCGGGACCCTGCTGGCGTTTCCGGGCGGGATGATCGGCGCGCTGCTGGCAGGGCTGGCGTATCGTGTGTTCAAGAACACCTGGGCGGCCGGGCTGGGTGAGGTGCTCGGCACCGGTGTGATCGGAGCACTCGTTAGCGCCTGGCTGGTGGGGCCGGCCCTGTTGGGGAAACCCATGGCGGCCGCGACCCTGATCGCCGCTTTCAGCCTGAGCTCGGTCGGGGGTGCGATCGTCGGGTTGCTCGCGCTGAAGTTTCTGCGAAAGGTGAACCTGTGGCAGCCGCCGTCCGATTAGAACGCGTCTGCTTCCGCTACCCCGGCAGCGACCGGGTGCTGCAGGATCTGGAACTTGGCATCGATGCCGGCGAATATGCCGTCGTCTTCGGCGCCAACGGTTCGGGCAAATCATCCTTCGCCTATCTGCTGAACGGTTTGATCCCCCACTTTTTCGGCGGCAGCCTTCAGGGGCTTGTTCAGGTGGGTGCTCTCAGTACGCGGGACTGCGCGACGGCCGACCTTTTTCACCAGGTGGGGCTCGTGCTTCAGAACCCCGATGCCCAACTCTTCAGCAGCACCGTGGCAGATGAGCTGGCCTTCGGGCTGGAGAGCCTGGGGCTGCCCGCCCTGCAGATCGAGGAGCGCATCCTCGCGACAGCCGCAGCGCTCGGCATCGAAACCCTGCTCGGGCAGTCGCCCGAAACGCTTTCAGGCGGCGAACAGCGCCTGGCGGCCATCGCCTCGGTGTTGGCCATGGATCCGGCGCTTGTGGTCCTGGATGAACCCTTCGCCAACCTGGACTGGACCTTCGCGCAAAGGGTGAGGTCTCTGCTGGCCGACCTGCACCGGCGCGGGAAAACCGTCATCGTCATCGAACACCGCACCGGCGATTTCCTGCAGGATGCCACCCGGCTCGCGGTTTTCGACAACGGCCGCTGCGCGCACATCGGCCCGGCCGCGGTTTTCAGGCACACTCTCGCAGAGCGTCGTCTCATACCGGCCTACCCCGCGCTTTCGCTTCCAGCGGTCAGCCAGGCTATCGTGCCGGTGCTCTCCATAGAGCATCTCGGTTTTTCCATCGGAAAAAAGAAGATCCTTGAAGATGTCACTTTCGCGCTGCGGCCCGGGGAGGTGGTCGCCCTGGTGGGCAAGAACGGAGCCGGGAAGTCGACGCTCGTCAGGCACCTGATCGGCCTTCTGAAGCCCTTGAGCGGCGAGGTGCGCCTTCACGGCAGCAGCATTCGCGACCAGGCGCCCTCGAAGCTCGCGCGCAGGATCGGCGTCTGCTTTCAGAACCCGAACGACCAGTTTTTCAAAACGACGGTCCGCGATGAGCTGGCGGTCGGTTTGCGCCGTCGCGGCGTGGCGGCCGATGAGGGAATCGGTGAACTTTATCGGCGATTCAGGCTCGACGGTCTGCTCGACCAATCCCCCTACCGGCTGAGCGAAGGCCAAAAAAAGCAGGTAGCCATCTCCGCCGTCCTGGCGATGGGCCCTGAAGTCCTCGTTTTAGATGAGCCGACGGTCAGCCAGGATGCTGCCGGCAAGGAAGCCCTGGCCGCATGGATAGGTGAACTCGCGGGCCTGGGGATCGCGGTGCTGGTGGCAACGCACGACCTGGACTTCGCCGCCACCTGCGCCGCCCGCTGGGTCCTGCTGGACGAGGGCCGTGTGCGGGGCGATGGGGCCGCTGCGGATATCACCCGTTTGATGGGTGCCGAAAAGCCTGAACCCTCAAATCCCCCGGCCGGCGGGAACATGATCGCCTCTCGGCCCGCTCGAAGCGGTCTCAGCCCGCTGACCAGGCTTGTGCTGTTGTTCGCGGGGGTCGGCGCCGTCCTCGCTTCCCACTCGACCGCCACCCTGGCGGCGGAGGCCGCAGGGGTTGCGCTCCTGCTGCTGATCCGCCGCGAGCGGCCGCCCGGGTCGCTGCGGCTGATGGGACCGATGGTGGCGCTGGTGGCGGTTCTCGGGATCGTGTTTTTCGACATGGAGACCGCACTGTCTCTATCGTTGCGGGTTTTCAGCCTGCTGGGGATTTCGGCGGTCTGTTTTGCGTCCCTGCACCCGGAGGAGGTGGGCGCCGCACTGGCGGAACTCAAGATCCCGCCGGGTCCGGCTTTCATTTTGACGGCCGGCCTGCGTTATGTGCCGCTGATCGAAAAAAAGATCCGCTCGATCCGGGACGCGCAACAGGCCCGGGGGATCGACCTGCGGCCCAGGCTTGCGAACGTCGGCAACTGGATGGCTCTTTTGCTGCCGCTTCTGGTCCAATGCTTTCTGCTGGCGGACGAGCTGGCGCTGGCCATGGAGGCGCGCGGGTTTTCCGGCAAGCGGCGCACGTTGCGGCCCCCGGCGCGATTGGGGTCCCGGGACTGGGCGGTTATGGCCGCGGCGTTCTGCGCCCTACTGCTGCTGATCTATTGGGAAAGGGGCTGACGCGGCCAAAAAGCGGCGCAGGGCCGCAGCGGGATCCGGGGCATCGTTGATGCCCGACAGGACGGCGCAGTAACGCACGCCGGTTTCCAGCACCGGCCGGAGGCTCGCGTGGGTGACACCTCCGATCGCCACCACGGGGATCTCCACGGCCTCTACCACCGCTTGCAACCCCTTCAAACCGATGACGACGGCCTCCGGCTTGGTGGGGGTGGCGAAGACGGCGCCCGTGCCCACGTAGGTCGCGCCGGCCGCCGCGGCAGAGCGCGCCAAGTCGGGGTACCGCGCCGAGACGCCGACGATCATCGACGCGGGGGCCCGCCGCACCACCTCGCGGTAATCCCGATCCTCCTGCCCGACATGGATGCCGTCGGCGCCGATGTCCAGGGCGATCTCCACCCGGTCGTTCACGATCAGCAGCGCATCGTCATGGGCGCGCACCCACTCCTGCATTTGTCGCGCGGCACTTGCGAAAGCAGCGTCATCCGCTGTCTTGTTCCGAAACTGGATAACCCGGGCCCCCGCATCGAGAAGGGTCCGGCAGAGTGCCACCGTGTCTGTAAAGCAGTAGATGCGGGCCGGGGCTCGAAGAAAGAGGTCTACAGCGTTACGCATGGCCAATCGCCGCTCCAGGTGCGTGCGATGTCAGGGCGGGACCGTGTCGGTCGCAAACCCTTTGGTGGAGTCCGTCGTGGTTGAGCCCCGGAACGGCGCGAAGGTCGAGGGTGAAGTCGGCTACCATGTTGATCTTGGCGCCGGCGCTGAAACGGCGCCAGAGGGTGCCGTGCCGGTTCAGCGCCAGTCTTCCCGCACCGGCGCGAACATCTCGATGACCTCCGCGGGGCCCTTGAGGCAGCGGCCGGAATGGGTGACACCGGAAGGGATGTGATAGGCGCCGCCGGCGGTGACGAGTTGCTTTTCCCCGGCAACCGAGAGCTCCAGTTTGCCCTTCAAAACGGTGCCGATCTGCTCGTGGGGGTGGGCATGTTCGGGAACCCCGGATCCGCCGGCGATGGTAAAAAAAGCCACGCTCATGCGTTCGCCATGGATGACCCGCACCGCGACGCCATCGGCGGGATGCCTGGGAACGATATCTTCAACCGCGTAGAACGTCATGGCCCCTCCTGCCGTCACAACCCGCAAAACCGTTTCACGTCCTCGTTGACCATCAGTTCGGCGACCGTTCCTTCGCAGCGGATGCGACCGTTGTCGATGATGTAGCCGTAGTCGCTCAGCCCCAGGGTGAACTTGAGGTTCTGCTCCGCGAGCAGCACGGTCAGGCCGAGCGCCTTCAACCGGGCGATGCGATCCCCCAGGATCTTCA
>JBFYWS010000009.1:0-2580 GCA_041310935.1 Desulfobacteraceae bacterium
CGAACCGGCGGGCGCGATCGTCTTCGAAGCCGTGGAATTCTCCTACCCCGGGGGCGCCGGGGCGCAGACCCGGGCGGCTCTTGCCGGCATCGACCTGCGGATCGAGCCCGGGGCCGTGCTCGGCATCGTGGGGCCGCCGGGCAGCGGCAAGACGACGCTGCTCAGCCTCATTCCCCGGCTGTACGACCCGGCCGCCGGCCGGATACTCATCGGTGGGCAGGACATCCGCGATGTCCTGGTCGAGGACCTGCGCGGCCGCATTGCCTGCATGCCCCAGGAGCCGTTCCTCTTCGCCGGGACGATCCGCGACAACATCACCTTCGGCGACCCCGGAATCGATGACGAGCGGCTCACCGAGGCCGCCCGCGCCGCCGCCCTGCTGGACACGATCCGCCTGTTCCCGCAGGGCTTCGACACGGTGGTCGGCGAACGGGGGGTCATGCTCTCCGGCGGGCAGAAGCAGCGCGTCGCGCTCGCCCGCTGCCTGCTGACCGCGGCCCCCGTCATGATCCTGGACGACCCCATCAGCCAGGTGGATTTCGAGACCGGCGCTTTGATCACCCAGGCCATCCGCCGCCTGGCGGGCGCGCGCACGATCCTGATCGTGTCGCACCGCCTCTCCGCCGTGCGGTTTGCCGACCGCATCCTCGTGCTCGACGGCGGCCGGGTGGTGCATACCGGGCGCCACGCGGACCTGCTCGCCGCCGACGGCTACTACGCCGGCACCTACCGGCTCCAGGAAGTCGAAGAGGGCGGCGATGCGGCCTGATCAGGACTACTTTGAAGAGACCCGCCTGGGCAAACCCTACGACCTCAAACTGCTGCGGCGGCTGCGCCCCTTCACCCGGCCGCACCGCCGCCTGATCGTCTGGTCCGTGGGCCTGGTGGTGCTGATCACGCTCCTCGACCTGGCCCTGCCGTATGTGACCAAGCTCGCCATCGATCGCTACATCGTCCCGCCGGCCGCAAGCGCCCCGGACTCCCGCCCGGGGCCGCCGCCGGCCGAGCGGTACCTGAGCATCGATCTCGCCGATCCGGCCGCCGCCGCGGTGGTCGGCAAATACGCCGGGGTTGCCCGGATCGACGGGAACACCGCCCGCATCGCCTTCGCGGATCTCTCCCGGCTCACGCCGGCGGACCTGGCCGAGTTGCGCCGCGACGACCTGGCGGGTCTGGCGGGGCTCGCCGCGATCTTTTTGGTGCTGGTGATCCTGGACTTCCTCCTCAATTTTTCCCAGGCGATGGTCATGGAATACGCCGGCCAGCGGATGATGCACGACCTGCGCATGCAGCTCTATGGCCACATCCAGGATCTGGCGCTGGAATTTTTCACCCGCAACCCCGTGGGCCGCCTGGTGACACGCGTCACCAGCGACATCCAGAACATGTACGAGCTGTTCACCTCCTTCGTCTCCTTCGTCTTCAAGGACCTGGTGCTGCTCGCCGGCATCGCCGCCGTGATGCTGACGCTGAACTGGAAGCTGGCGCTGGTGACCTTCGCCGTGCTGCCGCTGGTGGCGGCCGCCTCGATCGGCTTCTCGAAGCACGCCCGGGACATCTTCCGCATCCTGCGCGTGCAGGTGGCCGAGATCAACACGCGCTTTTCCGAAACCATCGGCGGTATGCGCGCCATCCAACTCTTCCGCCAGGAGGCAACCAACTCCCGCCGCTTCGCAGCACTCAACCACGAAAACTACCTGGCCGGGATGCGCCAGATCCGCGTGCTGGCGGTGTTCCTGCCGCTCATCGAGGTGCTCGCCGTCGTCAGCGTGGCCCTCATTGTCTGGTACGGCGGCGGCCGCGTGCTGGACGAGACCCTCAGCCTGGGAGCACTGGTGGCCTTCGTCTCCTACATCCGCATGTTCTACCGGCCGCTGCGCGACCTGGCGGAGAAATACAACATCCTGCAAAACGCCATGGCGTCCGCCGAGCGCATTTTCCTCGTTCTGGACACCACCACGGTGTTGCCGCAGCCCAGCCTGCCGCCCGGCGGCCGTTTTCCGCAGTTGGACCGACTCGAGGAAATTCGCTTCGACCACGTCGATTTCCGCTACGTCACGGGCGAGCCGGTGCTGAAGCAGGTCTGTTTTAATCTCCGCCGGGGCGAGACCGTGGCCGTGGTGGGCGCTACCGGCGCCGGCAAGACCTCTCTCATCAGCCTGATCCCCCGGCTGTACGACCCCACGGCCGGCCGCATCCTGCTCAACGGCCGCGACCTGCGGGAATACCCGAGTGCCGTGTTCCGGGATAAAATGGCCCTGGTCATGCAGGAGTCCTTCCTGTTCTCGGGCACCATCCGCGAAAACGTCTTCGACGGCGCGGGTGGGCCGGCGCCGGCCCGGGCGGAGGAGGTCATCGCCGCCGCCAACCTGAACGGGCTGGTCGGCAGGCTCCCGCACGGGCTCGACACGCTGCTCGGCGAGAGCGGCAGCCTGATCTCGAGCGGCGAGCGCCAGTTGATCGCCATCGCCCGGGCCTTCGCGCGCAACCCCCAACTGATCCTGTTCGACGAAGCCACCTCCTACATCGACTCCCAGACCGAACTCCTGATCCAGCAGGCCCTGGAGCGGCTGATGCGGC
>JBFYWS010000015.1:0-5501 GCA_041310935.1 Desulfobacteraceae bacterium
AATTCGTTCACCTACACGTACACACCCAGTACAGCCTGCTCGACGGCGCCATCCGCATCGACGACCTGCTGCAGCGGGTCTCCGAATATGGAATGCCGGCGGTGGCCACCACCGACCACGGCACGCTTTTCGGCGCCGTCGAATTCTACGAAAAGGCCACCAAGGCGGGGATCCAGCCGATCATCGGCTGCGAGATGTACATCGCCTCCGCCAGTCGTTTAGACAAAAGCCCCGCGGGAAACCGGGAACTCTGCCATATCATCCTGCTGGCCGAGAACCAGCAGGGCTACCGCAATCTCTGCCGGCTGGCCACGGCCGCCCAGCTGGAAGGCTTTTACTACAAACCGCGGATCGACCGGGAGCTTCTGAAAGAGTGTTCGCAGGGCCTGATCGCCATGTCGGCCTGCCTGCACGGTGAAATCCCGCGCCGGATCATGGCGGGCCGGTTGGATCTGGCCGAGCAGGCCGCCCGGGACTACCTCGCGATGTTCGGCGAGAACCGGTTCTTCCTCGAGATTCAAAACAACGGCATCGACGATCAGGTGCGCGTCAACGCGGCCCTGATCGACATGAGCCGCCGGCTCTCCATCCCGCTGGTGGCCAGCAACGACTGCCACTACCTGTCCCGCGAGGACGTGCGCGCCCACGACGTGCTGCTGTGCATCCAGACCGGCAAGACCGTCCACGACGCGGAGCGGCTCAAATTCCGGACCGACCAGCTGTACTTCAAGCCGGCCTCCGAGATGGCGGATTACTTCAAGGAGACCCCGGAGGCCCTCGCCAACACGGTGGCGATCGCCCGGCGCTGCCACCTGGAGTTCGACTTCAAGACCTATCATTTCCCCAAGTTCGACACCCGCAGCACGCAGACCGCGGAGGCGTTCTTCGAGCTCAAAACGCGCGAGGGCTTCGAGCGGGTCATGGCACGCGTCCGGGCCAAGGACCCCCAGGCGGACGAGGCGCCTTACCGCCAGCGCCTGGATTATGAAATCGGCGTCATCCAGGAGATGGAGTTTTCCAGCTACTTTCTGATCGTCTCCGACTTCATCCGTTACGCCAAGGAAAGCGGCATCCCGGTGGGGCCGGGCCGGGGTTCGGCGGCCGGGAGCCTTGTCGCCTACAGCCTCGGCATCACGGATCTCGACCCCCTCGCCCACGGCCTGATCTTCGAGCGGTTTCTCAACCCGGCACGCAAGAGCATGCCGGACATCGACGTCGATTTCTGCATCGACGGCCGGGAGGACGTGTATAAGTACGTCGTGGAGCGCTACGGCGGCGGGGACTACGTTGCCCAGATCATTACCTTCGGCAAGCTCAAGACGCGGGCCGTGATCCGGGATGTCGGCCGCGCGTTGGGCATCCCGCTGTCGGAGGTGGATGCCATCGCCAAGATGGTCCCGGACGTGCTCAACATCTCTCTGGACGCCGCCCTGGCGCAGGAGCCGCGGCTGCGGGAGCTGGTCGCGCAGAAGGCCGAGATCGCCGAGCTGATCCAGATCTGCCGCGTGCTGGAGGGGCTGCCGCGGCACGCCTCGACCCATGCGGCCGGGGTGGTGATCGCCGACCGGCCGCTGGTGGAATACCTGCCGCTGTTCCGGGGCAAGAAGGGCGAGGTGATCACCCAGTTCGACATGAAGATGGTCGAGAAGATCGGGCTGGTCAAGTTCGACTTCCTGGGGCTGCGCAACCTCACGGTGATGGCCGGCGCCCTTGCGCTCATCCGCAGCCAGGGCAAGACGCCCCCCGATCTCGAGAACATCGACCTGAACGATGCCGCCACCTACCGCCTGCTCGCCGCCGGGGACACCACCGGCGTCTTCCAGCTGGAGAGCTCCGGCATGAAGGATCTGCTGGTGCGGCTCAAGCCGGGCTGCTTTCCGGACGTGGTTGCCCTGGTGGCCCTTTACCGGCCGGGTCCCATGGAAAGCGGCATGATCGACGACTACGTGGACCGCAAGCACGGCCGCAGGGCGGTTACCTACCTTGTGCCGGAGTTGGAGCCGGTGCTGCGGGAGACCTACGGGGTGATCGTCTATCAGGAGCAGGTGATGAAGATTGCCGGGGCTCTCGCGAAGTACTCCATGGCCGAGGCCGACGATCTGCGCAAGGCCATGGGCAAGAAGATCTTCGAGATCATGGCCGCCCACCGTGAACGGTTCTGCAAGGGGGCGGTTGAAAACGGCATCCCCGCGGGGAAGGCGACCAGCATCTTCGACCTCATGGAAAAATTCGGCGGCTACGGCTTTAACAAGTCTCACAGTGCCGCCTACGCACTGATTGCCTACCAGACCGCCTACCTGAAGGCCCACTTTCCGGTGGAGTTCCTGGCCGCACTGCTCACCAGTGAAATGGGCTCCATCGACAACATCGTCAAGTTTGTGGGCGAATGCCGCGCCCACGCCATCCCGGTACTGGCTCCGGATGTCAACGCTGGGTTCAAGCAATTCACGGTGGATCGGAAGCGAATCCGCTTCGGCCTGGTGGCGGTCAAAAACGTCGGCGAAAGCGCCATCGATGCCATTATCGAGGCCCGCCAGAACGGTCCGTTCGCGTCGCTGTTCGATTTCTGCGAGCGGGTCGACCTGAGGCGGGTGAACAAGCGGGTCGTCGAGAGCCTGATCAAGTGCGGCGCGTTCGACTCCACCGGCGCCCGCCGCTCCCAGCTGATGGCTGCGCTGGAGGTGGCCCTGGACCACGGGCAGCGCGTCCAGCGGGAGAAGTGCGACCCGCAGTTGGGGCTCTTCGGTGGGCTCGATTGCCCCGCGCCGGTCAACGCCCCGGCCATGCCCGATGTCGAGGAGTGGGACGACCGGCAGAAGCTGGCCTTCGAAAAGGAGTCCCTGGGCTTTTATCTGAGCGGCCACCCGCTGACCCGCTACGAGGAGCTGCTCAGCAAGTTCACCACCACCGACGCCATTTCCATCAAGGAGGCGGCCGCCGGCGCGGTCGTGCGCATCGGCGGCCTGGTCCGCGGCAGCAAGACGATCAAGACGAAAAAAGGCGACTTGATGGGGTTTGTGACCATCGAGGATCGGCATGGCGCCGTGGAGGTGACGGTGTTCTCCCGGCTGTTTGCGGTCGCCAGCGACCTGCTGGTGGAAGGCAATGCCTTGCTGATTCAGGGACAGGTGCAGAAGGACGAGCAGTCGGTCAAGCTTGTGGCCGACACCCTCATCCCGCTCACCAAGGCGGAGGAAACCTGGACCGCCAGCGTGCACGTCAACCTGGAGCTCAGCCGGGTCGACCGGCAGCAGATGCTCCAGCTGCGGGATGTGCTGCAGCATTACCCCGGATCCTGCAAGACCTATCTGCACCTGCGCAGCCCAGGCCAGACCGAGGCCGTGATCGAGCTGCCGGAAGGCATCCATTTGAAAGCCGGCGCCGCACTGCGGCGCGAGGTGAGCGAGGTTTTAGGAGACAACGCGCTTGAAACGAGGTGTGCTCCGGTGTGAGCGATTGCCCGAATTGTGGTTACAACCTATCCCAAAGCATGAGTCCAAAAATTCCGTCGGCCTTTACCAAATCTGCAAATTTTATAAACCGGCACCTTTGATCTGTTAATCCCAATCCCCTTAGACCTGATTCAGGATTCGAAATAGGGCACGCAGTCCACCGAATCTTGGGCTTCAAATATTTCAGGTTTCCAAATGTAATCTTATAAGCTCTGTGTAACCCCAGAAGACGTAAAAAGCTGAAAATTTCCATCTGGTTTTCAATCATCAATCGGAAATTATAGCAATGTGGTAAATATTCACCGTTTATGCGTGTTCATTTGATGCGCAAACCTTCCCGGATTAGTTGGCATGCTCGGCTTTCAGGGGCCGCGATCATCGCGATTCCAAGAATCAGAAGGGGAATCGCGAATATGAATCCTACGACCGGCAAAACGACCAGCCCGACGATGAACAGCAACATCGATATCACCAGAATAACCAAGCCAATAGACCTGCTTGAAAAACGTTCTTTCTTGCATTCGTTTGCATCCATGGTTTTCTCCTTCAAAGCTGAGGTTTGAACAAATGTCTCCATAACATTTAGGCCTTGTACCAAGTGATAAGCAATAATAGGCCTTCCCTTATGGTGGTCAATAGGCGGATGAAAGATTCCACCCATTGCCGGTTGAAAACACACCCGAAGCCCTCCAATCGATATGCGTTGTGAATTAATTGAGAGGCTGGCCAAGGCCGCCAACGCCTTGCCATATCCAATTCAGACACTCCGCCTTCAGGCTTCTAAGAGTTTGGCCATTCTTTTCAGGGCTATCCTGCAAATTACAACGTAGGGCAGCCAGGAGAGTGGCAGTTCGAAGGCGACGATGCAAGAATTCGTGTTTAATCGAATCAGCCGATGTCCGGTTGCCTGGATTCCCGCAACTTTCCAGGTCCAATAACTCTCATGCTCGTATTCGGTGATCGAGAACGGAACCCACAATCCGATCGGCGTGCAAACCTTGCCCAAAGAGCCTTTGCGGATGTATTGGTCAGAGCAGGTCACACCCTGGACCGTCGGACCCCACCAGCGCCACTTGGTCGTGTCGGTGAGCAAATCCCAGGCGCTTTCGGGAGATGCTTTGAGTTCTCGTTTAACTGAAATAATCGATGAGCATCTTTTCGCCAACGGGTCCCCTCCATGATTTAAATTCCGATAAGGACATTTTACCTCGCACAATAATACCTGCGCTGGTGAAACAAAAGAGCGATGATCGCAGGCAGGATGAAACCACCGCTGGCAATCTCACGCCGAATGATTATAGTTCTTAAAAACCAATTTTAAGAGTGGAAGATGAATTTAAACCGATAACATGATTGGAGGCGGTATGAACGTCATTGATGCCCTTGTTGCCCACCATGCCATCCTCAGACAGCTGTACCAGCAATCTGAGACCAGCCCGAATGTATTCGATGAGTTCCTTCGTCAATTGATCGTGCACCACACCATGGAAGAAAAGTATTTTTACGATCTGCTCGAGGGCTTCCCACCGGCGCACCGGGATGCACTGGAGGCGGTCAACGAGCACCATATCATCGAGATGATCAGCAAGGATGCGGAACGGTTCCCGCGCGAGCACGAGCGGTTTTCTATCAAGGTCGAAGGCCTGGGCGAATACACGACCCATCATTTGGATGAAGAGGAGGCCCTGATATTTCCCATGGCCTTGCAGCTGTTTGCCGCGGAGGACCTCAACACGCTCGGGCGCCTTTTCCAGGAGGCCAAGGGCACGCTGCTGGGGGCCGTCCCGCCGGCCCTGCCGGCAACGATATCCGCCAAGCGCTCCAAGACCGCCAAAGGGCCTAAAGCTGCCGCAACCTCCGAAACCTTCTCCCAGCCAAGCACCGCCATCGGTCTCGGAATCGGCAGCCTAAAAAATGCATAACTTTTCCACAACCTCAACCCAACAGACGAATGAAAGGAGCCTTTATGGACATTTTGAAACGTGAATTGGCACCGATCCCGGTGGGAGCCTGGGCTGAGATCGACGCTCAAGCGACCCGCAGCCTGAA
>JBFYWS010000003.1:0-13812 GCA_041310935.1 Desulfobacteraceae bacterium
GGGCCCCGGGCCGGTGGCAGACGCCCAGGATCCGGGTGCGCGTCGTCTGGGGCTTGCTGGAGATGATCGATATCTTTTCGCCCAGGATCCGGTTGAGCAGCGTGGATTTGCCGGAGTTGGGCGCGCCGGCAATGGTGACGTAGCCGGATTTGAAAGGGGCCGGGTTCGGATCAGCGTCGGTTGTCATGTTCTATGTTGCAGTCCTTTGCGATAGCAAACAATCCCGTGGCGTGAGGCGTATCCGCCGGAGGCGGACCGCAGCGACAGTCCGGCGCAGGCGGAAAATTGGGTTTTTTACGAAGCCATCAAATCAGAAATGGCCCTCCAGAGCGTATCCCGGCCCTGGTGGGACTTGGCGGAAAAGAGCACCAGCTCCTCGTGCGGGAGGCCGAGGCCCTGCGCAATGAGCCGCACCTGCTTGGCCAATTCGGTTTTAGACAGCTTGTCGCACTTGGTGACGGCGATGATGCGTGGGAGCCCGAGCTGGGCGAGCCAGTCCAGCAACTGGGTGTCGGCCTTGGCGGGCTCCCGGCGGGCGTCCAGGATGACGATCACCGCTTTCAGGGTCTTCCGGCCGGAGAGGTACTGCTCGATCATGGGCCGCCAGCTCTGACGCGCGGCTTCGGAGACGCGCGCATACCCGTACCCCGGCAGGTCAACCAGCATGAGCGCGTCGTTTACCCGAAAAAAGTTGACCAACCGGGTCTTGCCGGGGGTGGAGCTGGTCTGCACGAGCTTCTTGCGGTTGACCAGCGTGTTGATCAGGCTGGACTTGCCCACGTTGGAGCGGCCGGAAAAGGCGAACTCCGGCAGCTCCGCCGGCGGGTATTGCGTCGGCTGGACGGCGCTGGTGACGAACTCGGCTGATTTGATTTTCATGTTACCGGCGCGCGTGAAAATACGTTTCGAGGCGGTTCATGGCTTCGGCGATGTTCTCCATGGAGCTCGCGTAGGAAAACCGCAGGTAGCCCTCGCCGTTTGCGCCGAAGTCGATCCCGGGCGTGACGCCCACGTGGGCCTTCTCGAGGATATCGAAGGCGAGCTTGTAGGAATCCATCGAGACATGCTTGACGTTGGCGAAGACGTAGAAGGCCCCGGTCGGCTCCACGGTGATCCCCAGTCCGATCTGCTTGAGACGGCGGATCATGAACTTGCGGCGCTCATCGTAAACGGCCTTCATGCGGGTGACGTCGTCGCCGGCGCACTGCAGGGCGGCGATCGCGGCCTTCTGCACCATGGAGTTGGCGGAGATGAAGAAGTTCTGCTGCAGCTTCTGCATCGGCCGGACGAGCGACGGGGGGGCGATCACGTACCCGAGCCGCAGGCCGGTCATGGCAAAGAGCTTGGAAAACCCGTTCAGCACGAAGGCGCGGTCGGTGAACTCCAGGATGCTGTGATCGTGACCCTCGTACACCAGGCCGTGGTAGATCTCGTCGGAGACGATCATGGGCGTATCCGGGCCCGACGCCATCGCCGCGATCTCCCGCATGCGGCCTTCGGAAAGCAGGTTGCCGGTGGGGTTGGAGGGCGAGTTGATGAAGATCGCCTTGGTCCGGGCGGTGATCTTCTCCCGGATGGCCTCGGGCCGGTACTGGAAACCGTCCTCCTCGAAGACCGGCACGCTGACCGGCACCCCCTGGACGAACTTGATGAAGTTGGGGTAGCAGGCGTAGTGCGGGTCGGAGATGATGACCTCGTCCCCGGGGTCGAGGAGCGCCGAGAACACCAGCAGGATGGCCGGCGACGAACCGGAGGTCACGATGATCTGCTCCGGCGCTACACTGACGCCGTAGGTGGCCCGGTAATAGAGGGCGATGGCCTCCCGCAGGTCGAGGTTGCCCAGGCTGTGGGTGTAGTGGGTGTGGCCCTCCTCCAGCGCCCGGCAGGCCGCCGCCTTCACGCACGGGGGCGCGTCGAAGTCCGGCTCGCCCACCTCGAGGTGGATGACGTGCACCCCTTTGCGCTCCATCTCCTTGGCTTTCTCGAGCACGTCCATCACGATGAAGGATGTCAGCTCCTGGGTTCGCTTGGATACCATGGTGTGTTTCTTGCCTTTTTATAGGGTTCAAGGGGTCCAGGGTTCAAGGGTTCTAGGGTAAGGACCAAAAGCCACACCACGATGCTCAAAACTTTCGGTCCGATGGTGTGCGCGGCCCTTGCTCATTAGAGGAGTTTTTCACTTGAACCCTCGACCCCTTGAACGCTTTCTTATACCACCTTATTCAATGGATACTCGATGATGCCTTCGGCGCCGTGCGACAGCAGCAGGGGGATCAGGTCGCGCACGGTCTCGCGGCTGACCACGGTCTCCACCGAAAAGTACTTCGAACGGTAAAGCGGGGCCACCGTCGGGGCTTTCAGGCTGGGCAGCAGGCCGATCACCTCCTCCATGCGCTCCTCGGGCACGTTCATCTTCAGGCCCGACATTTTTTCGCCCAGCAGCGCCCCCTTGAGCAGCAGCGCGATCTGCTCGATTTTCCGGCGCTTGGCCGCATCCTTCCAAGAGTCGTGGTTCACGATGAGCTGGGTGTTGGTCTGCATCAGCTCGTGCAGGATGCGCAGGCCGTGGGCCTTGATCGTGCTCTCGGTCTCGGTGACCTCGACGATGGCGTCCGCCAAACCGGAGACGACCTTGGCCTCGGTCGCCCCCCAGGAGAACTCGATCTTGACGTCGATGTTCCGCTCGGCAAAGTAGCGCCGGGTGTACTCGACCAGCTCGGTGGAAATCTTCTTGCCGGCCAGGTCCTCCAGCCGCTTGATCGGCGAGTCGTAGGGGACGGCCAGCACCCAGCGCGCCGGCCGCGCGCTCACCTTGGAGTAGACGAGGTCCGCCACGACGTGCACGTCGGAGCTGTTTTCGGCGATCCAGTCCTTGCCGGTGAGCCCGGCGTCCAGTGTCCCGCTTTCCACATAGCGGGACATCTCCTGGGCGCGGCAGATGGCGCACTCGATGAAATCGTCATTTATTTCAGGGAAATAACTACGACTGTTCACGTTGATGGTCCAGCCCGAGCGCTTGAACAGAGTGATCGTTGCCTCCTGGAGGCTGCCCTTGGGGATTCCCAGCTTCAGTTTCGTGCTCACTTCTTGTAAACCTCCCTGGGGTCGAACACCGGCGCGCCGACGATGCGGACGGCGCCGTCTTCGACCATTTTGTGGAAACAGCTGCGGTGGCCCGTGTGGCAGGCGGCGCCGCCGACCTGTTCGATCTTGAGAATGACCGCGTCGTTGTCGCAGTCGATGCGGATCTCGCGCACGAGTTGGACGTTGCCGGAGGTCTCGCCTTTGACCCACAGGGACTTTCGGCTGCGGCTGAAGTAGGTCGCCCGGCCGGTCTTCAGGGTCGCCTCCCAGGCCGCCTCGTTCATGAAGCCGAGCATCAACACTTCACCCGTGACGTGATCTTGGGCGATGGCGGGGACGAGCCCCCCGAGCTTTTTGAAATCAAGCGTGACCATGCGGCGTCCGTGTCATTCTGCAGCCGGCGATTTTCCCGGTGGGTTGCAATTGGATCGAACCGGGCCTACTATTCACCTCAAATCAAGGCCGTGCGCTGCCCGGCCGGCATCGAAAACTTCTTTACTAATACCGGCCCCGATCCGTTGTCAAATGCTTTTTTAATTGTCGGGGGCATCGTTTTTTGTTAGAAGTTGCGAACGAACATCGCAAAGAGGCTCACATTCGTTGCATGATGGACCGGCGCCCAACGCCAACCGCGCATTTTTTTGACCATCAACTTTTTGGCGACCCATGGTTCAGAAAAAACCCGTGCCCCCGAAGCAAGCTCAAGCCCGGCGCCCGAAGAAAAGCGGTCTCTTCAAGCGCTTCATCCTTTTCCCGCTCCTCTTCCTGTTGGGTGTCGGCCTCATCGGGGGGCTGGGTCTGTTGGCAGGCTACCTCTACATCAACGAGGACCTGCCCAAGATCAACTCCCTCAAGGACTACCGTCCGCCCATCATTTCCAAGGTCTTTGCGGACGACGGTCGCGTCATCGCCGAGTTCTTCAAGGAGCGCCGCATCGTCGTCCCGCTGAGCGAGGTTTCGCCCACCCTGGTCAACGCTTTCGTCGCCGCCGAGGACTCCCGCTTTTTCAAGCACCAGGGGTTCGATCTCGTCAGCATCCTGCGGGCCTTCATCAAGAACCTGGAGGCCGGCGCGATCAAGCAGGGCGGCAGCACCATCACCCAGCAGGTGACGCGCTCCTTCCTGCTGACGCCCGAGCGCAGCTACATCCGCAAGATCAAGGAGCTCATTTTATCCTATCGGATCGAAAAGGCCTTCACCAAGGAGGAAATCCTTTTTCTCTACCTGAACCAGATCTACCTCGGCCACGGGGCCTACGGGGTTGAGGCGGCGGCGGACAACTATTTCGGCAAGCGGGTCAAGGACCTGAGCCTGGCCGAGTGCGCCGTTCTGGCCGGGCTGCCCCAGGCGCCGTCCCGGTATTCGCCTTTCCGTCACCCCGACCAGGCCCGGCAGCGCCAGGTCTACGTGCTGAACCGGATGGTCGAGGAGGGCACCATCACGGGTGAGCAGGCCGCCGAGGCCCTCAACGTCAAACTCGACATCAAACCGCGCCGGAACATCTACATCGAGGAGATCCCCTATTTCACGGAGCACGTCCGCCGCTACGTCGAGACCACCTACGGCACCGACGCTCTCTACACCCAGGGGCTTCAGATCACCACGGGTGTGAGCATTAAATTCCAGAAGGCCGCCGAGGAGGAACTGGTCAAGGGCCTGCTGGAGCTCGACAAGCGCTACGGGTACCGCGGCCCCCTGAGATCGATCCGGCCCGATGAGATCGAGGTTTTCGCCCGCGAGGTTCAGGCGGAGCTGGACAAGAAACCGCTCGAGGCCGGCGCGACGGCCCGCGGTGTGGTCACCCAGGTGAACGACGCGGGCAAGACCGCGACGGTGCGCGTCGGCAGCCAGCAGGGCAGCATCGTTCTGGCGGACATGGACTGGGCGCGCAAGCCCAACCCCGATGTGGCCCACTTCGCGGCCAAGCTCAAGCGGCCCGGCGAGGCGCTCAAGGTGGGCGACGTCATTCTGGTGAGGGTCAAGGAGAAGCGCAACGATCCCAAGGAGAGCGGCTGGCGCCTTGCCCTCGAGCAGGACCCCCTCGTGCAGGGCGCCCTGCTGTGCCTCGAGACCGAGACCGGGCTGGTGAAAGCCATGGTGGGCGGGCGCGATTTCACCGAGAACCAGTTCAACCGCGCCGTTCAGTCCCGGCGCCAGCCGGGCTCGGCCTTCAAGCCGATCATCTACGCCGCAGCCCTGGACCGGAAATTCAAAGACCCCAAGAAGTTTTACACCCCGGCCTCCGTCATCATCGACTCGGCCGTGGTGTTCGAAGACAAGGAGCGGGAGCAGACCTGGAAGCCGAGGAACTTCAGGGAAACCTTTTACGGGCCGACACTGATGCGCGAGGCCCTGGCCCAGTCGCGCAACCTGGTGACGATCAAGATCCTGCAGGACATCGGTGTCGATTACACGATCGACTATGCCCGCCGGCTGGGGATCACGACGGACCTGACCCGCACGCTGTCGCTCGCCCTGGGCGCATCCGGGGTGTCCCTGTTCGAGCTCACGCGCGCCTACTCCGTGTTCGCCAACCAGGGCTTCCTGGTGGAGCCGGTGTTCGTGCTTAAGATCGTCGACCGGGACGGGCAGGTCCTGGAAGAGGCGGGCACCGGCCGCCGGCAGGTCATCGAGAAGGACACGGCCTACATCATGACCAGCCTGCTCGAGAGCGTGGTCCAGCACGGCACAGGCCAGAGAGTCAAGGCCCTCAACCGGCCGGCCGCCGGCAAGACCGGGACCACCAACGACATGTACGATGCCTGGTACTTGGGCTACACCCGGGAATACATCGCCGGCACCTGGGTCGGCTTCGACGAGGAGGCCCCGCTGGGGAAAACCGAAACCGGCGCCGTCGCGGCCATCCCCATTTGGCTCGGATTTATGAAGCGGGTGCTGTCGAACCAGCCCGCCCAGGCGTTCGAGCCGCCCGAGGGTGTCGTTTTCGCCAAGATCGACGCGGAAACGGGGCTCTTGCCGGTGTCTGAATCGCGCAAGACGATCTTCGAGTGCTTCAAGGACGGCACCGTGCCGAGCGAGTTCACCAAGCGTCCGGGGGAAGTCAAGGAAACGGAAGATTTCCTCAAGAAGGACTTGTAGTCACCAGACTTTCATAACCCTGCCACCCTGGAGCGCGATCTCATCCTCCGCGAGCGCGGGGTCGGGGGCCACATCCACCCGCCGGAGCCCGAAATCCCGCTTTAAAAGGTTGCAGCTGGCGTTGTGCATGCCGCGCATCCGGGAAACACTTCTTGGGTGCACCTTGAGGACCAACTCGAGTCCGGGGCCACCGCCCTCCTTTAAAGCGCGGCGGGCCGCCGTTAGGAAGGCGGCGCAAAGGACCAGATGACCGAAGGCGGGGTGCCACGGACCCGCCAGGACCGCGCCGCCGGCTAAAAGGTCGTCTGTAGCCTGAAGACCCATGCGGATGACCGGGATGGAGTGCGCCCGGAACAGACCGTAGAGTCCCCGGACGAGGTCGACGGCCGCATCCAGCGCGAGGGGCTCATACATTCCCTCCCGATACCATTTTTCCAGGGGGCTCCCGGCTAGCACCACGGTGGGGTAGATTCGGACGAAATCCGGGGCCAGCTCCGCGATGCGCCGGCCGGTTTCCATGAGGCGGTTCCCGTCGTCGCCGGGCAGTCCGGCCATGATCTGAAGACCGACGTCGTAGCCGCGATCCACGAGCAGGCCGACGGCGCTCACCGTGTCGTCCGGGGTATGGCCGCGCCGCGTCCGCTGCAGTACCTCCGGGTCCATGGACTGGGCTCCCAACTCAACGGTTTGAACCGGAAAACCGGTCAGAATGTCGAGTGTCCGCCGGCTCACCGTGTCGGGGCGGGTGGAGAACCGGATGCCCTGCACGTCGCCCGAGCGCTCGAACCGAGTGGCCTCGGCCAAGAGCTGCCGGATGCTCTCTTCCGCCATGCCCAGGAAATTGCCCCCGAAAAAGGCGATCTGGGCCGGCCCGCGGCGGCGGCCGCGGAACTTCAGGAAGGCCGCCACCTGGTTGCGGAAGGTGGCGGGCCCCGGCAGGGTTTCCGCGCGGCCGGTGACGGCGGCCTGGTTGCAGTAAACGCAGCGGTGGGGGCAGCCGGCGTGGGGGATGAAAACGGGCACGATGAAGGGGCGGACGTCTTTGGAAGCCCGCGATACGGGCGCCGGTGGCAGATCGCGAAGGGACATGTTCAACATCCTGCTACGGCTTGATCAGAGCGAGCGCCTTGCGCGCCGCATCCTGTTCGGCGGTCTTTTTGCTTTTGCCGATGCCCAGGGTTTCAACGTTCAGGACCTTGAGCTCCACCCAGAAGGTCTTGTCGTGGTCTGGGCCCTCCTGCCGGAGGATCGCGTAGTGCGGCATGCTGCCGGGGCGCGCTTGCACGAACTCCTGCAGCTGGCTCTTGAAATCGGCGTGCTCGTAGGCGCCGTCCAACTCTTGGACCAGGGGCAGGAAATGCGTCTGGATGAGAGTGGAGACCGAGTCGAAACCGCCGTCTAGGAAGACCGCCGCCATCAGCGCCTCCAGCGTGCCGGCCAGGATCGAGCTTTTTTCATGGCCGCCGGTCTGGCCCTCCCCCTTGCCCAGCCGGACGAAGGCCCCCAGGTTCAGCGTGCGCGCCAGCCGGGCGAGTTGCTGCTCGTTGACGAGGCTCGCCCGCATGCGCGACAGGTCGCCTTCCTTGAACATAGGAAACCGGGTGAGCAGGATGTGCCCGACCACCAGGTTCAGGACCGCATCCCCGAGGAACTCCAGGCGCTCGTTGTCCCGCAGGCCGGTCTCGGGGGCCTCGTTGACGTACGAGCTGTGCCGCAGGGCCTCCTCGAACAGGCCTCTGTCGGCAAATGTGTATTTCAGCTGCGCTTCAATCGAAGATGTCGGTGTCGGATCCATCGGGGCCTTGGGCAACCTGCGGCGGGACCGCCGGTTGTTCTGGCTTCCGGCGCAGGGGCGAGTAAATTGTTGAACATGCTACGTGGGGCGAAAACGGGAGAGCGTTTGTTCCGGCGGTGCGGGGTCCAAAATTCAGCGTTCGATCAGCTTTTCATACAGTGAATACGGGACATGCAGGTCGCCCTTGCCGACCCCCATCTTGACGTCCGGATGGATATCCCCGTGAAAGTCGGTCCCGCCGGTCATGAGCAGCATATGGCGTCGGGCTATCCCGGTATAGCGGTGGGTCTGCTCCGGCGAGTGCTCGGGAAAAACCACCTCTATGCCCTTCAGCCCCACCCCGATCATTTCCTGCAGCATGTCGTCGAGCGACGCATCGTCGTCGAGGTCGAGCAGGCTGGGGTGTGCCAGGACCGGGATGCCGCCGGCGGCATTGATCAGCTCGATGGCCTGATGGCACTCGATACGGAATTTGTCCACGTAGGCCGGTTTACCGTTGCCCAGGTAGCGGTCGAAGGCCTCGTCGATGGTCTTCACTACGCCTTTTTTAATCAGCAGTGTTGCGATATGGGGTCTTCCCGCCTGGCCGCCGGCCGCCTCCCGCTCGACCTCCTCCAGGCGCATCGGGATGCCGAGCTGGTTCAGGCGCTGGAGGATTTCCGGGTTGCGGTTCTTGCGAGCGGTCTGCAGCCGCTCCAGCGTCCGGTTCAGCTCCGGGTCGTCCAGGCGCAAGGCGTATCCCAGGATGTGGATGCTCCCGGAGCCCGCGTACGACGACGGCGGCTCGGCGCTCATTTCCACGCCTGTCAGAAAACCGAGTTCGGGAGGGATGCCGGAGAGCAGGGCTTCGCGGGAACCGGCGATGGAGTCATGGTCGGTGATGGCGATCGCCCCGAGGCGCAGCCGCAAGGCCATGGCGATGATGTCCGTCGGCGACAGCGTTCCGTCCGAGGCGGTGGAGTGGATGTGCAGGTCGATCGCACGCTCGTGCTTATATTCCAAGCGCTTTCTCCAACGCCTCCTCTTTGGCCTTGCACTCGATGCACTGGGTCGTCACCGGCCGCGCTTTCAGCCGCTTGACCGAGATCTCCTCGGCGCAGGACTCGCAGATCCCGAAGGTGCCGTTTTCAATACGCTCGAGCGCCTGGCGGATTTTTTTGATCAGCTTGGCTTCGCGATCCCGGATGCGGAGCGTGAAATTGCGGTCGGCCTCCAGGGAGGCCCGGTCCGTCGGGTCCGGGAATGTTTCGGCCAAGCTGTTCATCCCGGACACGGTATCGCCCGCCTGACTGAGGAGCTCAGCCATGCGCTTTTCCAAGTATTTCTTAAAAAAATCCAGTTCCTTTTTTTTCATGGAGACCTCATGCTGCTGATGTGAGGGCAAGTAAGGTTACTGAAATAGTATTAATTATCACAGCAGCATGACGAAGTAAACAGAAAAATGCCGCGCGGGTGTTCATCCCTCAGGCCGGACGCTTCAGGAATTCCTCCAGCTGGGCCAGGCTGCCGACGTTGCAGATCTGCGCCGGGTGGTCCTTGGGCAGGACCTTGCGCTGGATCCCGGCGAGGACCTTGCCCGGCCCGACCTCGACGAACAGCGCAACCCCTGCATCCCGCATGCGGGCCATGCTGTCGTACCAGCGCACGGGGCTGCACAGCTGCCGGGCCATGACGGCCCGGATCTCTTCGGGTTTTTCGGCGGTCTGGGCGGTGACGTTCAGTACGATCTGCGTGTTCGGCTTCTGAAAGGAGGCCGCCCCGAGGTATTGCGTGAACTCGGCTTCCGCACCCCGGATCAGCTCGCTGTGCCAGGCCCCGCTCACTTTCAGCGCGACGGCCTTGGCCCCTTTCGCGGCGGCTAGGGCTCCGACCTGAGCGACCGGCTCGGGCGCACCGGTGATCACGATCTGGGTTTCCGTGTTGTGGTTGGCGACAGCCACGATCCCGTGCGGCGTGGCTTCCTCAACCAGTTGCGCGACATCCGCTATGGTGAGGCCGACGATGGCCTGCATGGCCCCCTGGTGTTTCTGGGCCTCGCGGTGCATCAGTTCGCCGCGCCGGAAGACGAGCCGTGCCGTGTCGGCGCGCGACAGGACGCCCGCCGCATTCAGCGCGCTGTACTCCCCGAGGCTGTGGCCGGCGCAGAAATCGAAGGCCACGTTTTCGCGCTGGAGCACGGCCAGGCAGGCCAGATTGACGGCGGTGAGGGCCGGCTGCAGGTTGACCGTCTGGGTCAGCTCCTCCATCGGGCCCTTGAAACACAGCCGCGATAGGTTGATCCGTGTCACCTCCTCCATCATGTCGAAGATCTCGCGCACGAAATCGAACTCCCGATACAGGTCCGCCCCCATACCGACCGCCTGGGATCCCTGGCCGGGGAATAAGAATGCCGTCTTTTTCATTTTCTGCCTCCGATCGCAATCGAATCACTCGTCGAGTTTAAACAGTTTTCTGACCGTGTCGATATGCAACGCCTTGTCGCCGTGCATGCCCTCCCGCTTCAAGAACACGGTGGGGTCGTGCAGCATCTTGTTGATGAAGGCCCCCATCATGCGGGAGAGCGCCTGGGCGTCCTCCGGGGACATGCCGTTGCCGTGCACCGTCCGCTTGATCTCGGCCTCCGCGATGGTCTCCAGTTTTTTGCGCAAGCCGACGATGGTGGGCACCACGTCGAGGCTGTCGTGCCATTCCCGGAAACGGACGGTGGCCTCGTCGATGATGCGCTCGCCCTTGATGGCCTCCTTCTGGCGGTCCTCGATGTTCTCCTCAATGGCCCCCTTCAGGTCGTCGATGTCGTAGACATAGGCGTTGTCCAGCCGGTTGATGTCGGGGTCGATGTCGCGCGGCACGGCGATGTCAATGAAAAAGATCGGCCGGTTCTTGCGGGCGCGGATGATGCGCTTGACGTCATCCCGGGTGATGACGAAGCCGGGGGCGCCGGTGGAGCTGATGATGATGTCGACCCGTTTGAGGTGCTCGGGGATCTCCTCGAAGCGGATGGCCTGGCCGTTGAAGCGGCGGGCGAGCGCAAGTCCGTTTTCAAAGGTGCGGTTGGCCACGAACGTTTCGGCGACCGGGTGGCGCAGCAGGTGCTCCACGGCGAGTTCGGCCATTTCCCCGGCGCCGATCAAAAGCACCCGTTTGCCGTCCAGGCTCCCGAAGATCTTGCGGGTGAGCTCCACCGCGGCATAGCTGATCGACACCGCGCGGTCGCCGATGCCGGTCTCGGTGCGGATGCGCTTGGCGATGAAGAAGGCGCGGTGCAGCAGGCGGTTGAGGATGACCCCGGCGGTCTTCGCCTCGGCGGCGAGGCGATAGGCCTCCTTGATCTGGCCCAGGATCTGGGGCTCGCCCACGATCATCGAGTCCAGGCTTGCGGCCACCCGGAACAGGTGGCGCACGGCCTCGTCGTTGGCGTGGATGTACAGGGCGCTTTCGAACTGCGCGACGGGGATTTTGTTGAAATCGGCAATGAAGGCCTTGGCGTCAGCGACGGCCGCAGCCGTGTCGTCCGTCACCAGGAGCAGCTCCACGCGGTTGCAGGTGGAGTAGAGCAGGGACTCGTGGATGTGGGGCCGGCCGCGCAGGGTCTCGGTGGCGGTCGCCGCCTCATCCTTTGAAAAGGCAATGCACTCCCGCAGCTCCACGGGGGCTGTTTTGTGGTTGATTCCGATTAAGATGATCTCGCGCATAATACAAACAGGGTCCAAGGGGTCCAGGGTTCAAGGGTTCAAGGGTAAGGGGAAAAAACTTGCTCCACCACGCAAACATTCTCTTCGAATTTCTGCGCGGTGTCCCTGCTCCAAAAGAAATGGTTTTTCACTTGAACCCCCGACCCCTCGACCCCTTCATTTTGTAAATCCCTTGTGGTGCCCTTCCATAAAGAAGTTCACACCCAGGAACGTGAAAAGCAGCACCCCGAAGCCGACGATCGCCATGATGGCCGAACGGCGGCCGCGCCAGCCGACCGTCAGGCGCTCGTGCAGCAGCGCGGCGTAGAACAGCCAGGAGATGCCGGACCACACCTCCTTGGGGTCCCAGCTCCAGAACCGGCCCCAGACGGATTTGGCATAAACGAGCCCGGTGATGAGCCCGAGCGTCAGCATCGTGAAGCCCACGACGATGCAGGCGTACCCGGTCGAGTCCAGAAGGTCCAGGGAGGGCAGGCGCTTGAAAAAGAAGCGCCGCCGCTTCGTCTTGATGGCGTTTTCCTGGGTGAGGTACAGAATGCCGACGCCGCAGGCCAAGGCGAAGGCCGCCTCACCGATGAAGATGACCGTCACGTGGGACACCAGCCAGAAGCTCTTGAAGATGGCGGTGGTCTTGGCCGGCTCGTCCGGGAGCAGGGAGACGATCACCATGATCAGGGCCACGAAGGGTGCCGCCATCACTCCCAGGATTTTCAGGCCATAGAGGTAGTGCAGGACGATAAAGACGCCCGCGACCGCCCATCCGGCAAACGACAGCGTCTCGTGCAGGTTGCTGACCGGGATGTGCCCCTGCCGCACCATTTCAAGCAGGATCGCGCCGGTGTGGCAGACAAATCCGGCCAGCAACAGGAAAAAGCCGGCGCGCTGCAGGGCGTTCTTCTGCAGCAGCAGATAGGCCAGATAACCGGCGGCGCTGAGCATGTACAGCACGATGCTGATGACAATGACGGATGCGTTCATGGGCTTCCCGGATGATGTTGGGGTTAATCCGCCTTAAGGAGTTCTTCCACGCGATAGCCCTTGCCGAGCACCTTTTCAAGCAGCGTGTTGATCGCATCGCGCTGGTTCGCGCGGATCAGCGCGGGCAGATCGCTGTCGATCAGTGCCTCGAACAGGGGCTTGTGCGCCTCGGGGGCATGCGCCTGGGCCAGCAGTCGCTGCCGGATCGCACCCATCAGGTCGAGGAAGGTGGCGTACTCCTCACCGTACTGGGCCGCGAGGGTGCGGCGCAGCTTCTTTGCGAAGGCCGGGCTTTTGCCCGAGGTGGAGACGGTGATGGTCAGATCGCCGCGCTGCAGGATCGACGGCAGGATGAAGTTGCACGCGTCCGGCCGGTCCGCGATGTTGCAGAGGATCCGCCGCCGCTCGGCGTCGGCGCTGATCCGGCGGTTGAGCGCCTCATCGTCCGTCGCCCCGATGACCAGGAACATGTCCGACAGATCCTCTGAGGCATACTCCCGCAGCGTGAGAGTGATCGCCCCTTCCGCGGCCAGGCCGCGCAACGGTTCGGCGGCAGCCGGGCTCACCACCGTCACCTGCGCCCCACAGGCGAGCAGCGTTTCCACCTTGCGGGTGCCGACAGCGCCGCCGCCGACCACCAGGCAGTTGCGCCCTCGGATGTCCAATTGAACAGGATAATATTTCATCGCGTTTTATCTCATAGTCTGTCACATCGGATATACTCGTAAAACGTCACCCGAGTCGATGGCTTTGTAAAGAGTCCAAGTTCAAGGCGCGCGAAGCGCGTGGAGCGAGGCGTACTTCATCTACGCCGCAGCGACAATCCGCCGCAGGCGGAAAGTTGGACTATTTGCGAAGCCATCACGAAAGGATGATGGCTGAACGCCTATGGGTACAAGTGCTGGGGCATTTCTGGTCGTTCTCGGGATTCTGATATTTTTTCACGAATTCGGGCATTTTCTGGTCGCCCGGCTCTTCGGCGTGGGCGTGGAGAAGTTCTCGCTCGGTTTCGGGCCGCGCCTGATCGGCAAACGGGTCGGCATCACCGATTACCGTCTCTCCATAGTGCCGCTGGGCGGATACGTGAAAATGGTCGGGGAGGAGCCCGACGAGGAGCTCGACCCTCAGCTTATTCCGCTCTCCTTCACGCACAAGCATGTCTTC
>JBFYWS010000046.1:0-2676 GCA_041310935.1 Desulfobacteraceae bacterium
CACTCACCTGCTTGCGGCAATGGAAAAACCAATCGCCGGCTGCCGTAGAGGTTATTTCAGCCCCACCCTTTCCCAGCCATTTGAGATCCCGGTGGATCTGGCATTTTCCCGGGTCATTGCCTGGAAAACCATCATCCCGGAGGGCTGTTTGGAAGACCGGGCATTAATCTTTCAGGGAGAGCGAAATGGCGGACGGAAAAAGTTTTACCCGGAAAATCGAAGATCTCAAGGCGGAAATCAACAGTCTGCCCGACACCCACGACGCGGCAAGCATCGAGCAGACGGCCCGGCGGCTCGAGGGGCTCAGCTACAGTCCGCCGCTCATCATCCCGACTGCAACCTTTATCCGTCTGAACCGGGCCACCCTCCTAAAGGAGGTGGATGGCATCCTTGCCATGGCGGATGGCGCCGTTTGCGCTCTGACCCCTGGTAATCCGGGCAAATGCGAAGATTTACGCCTTCAATATCTTACCGTAATCCTGTATTACTACAAGAAATTGCTCCAACTGCGCAACGGCAGCCCGGAAGAGTGGGACGAAATAGACGAACTCTACGTTCATGACTGAGTCGGCGTCCTCCTTGCAGCAAGACACGCCGCGCAGCCGCATCTTTGGTTGCCACCACCGACAGCTTCGAGCAGAAGGCATGGGGTGGGCAGGGGGTCAGAGCCACGCCGGGTTCAATGAATATTGTTCAGGTATAATTGCTGGCGCTGTATCGCAAGGCTTGACAGATGGTTCCCAGGCGTCTACTCTAAAAAAGCTAACCACTTGTTATTAATATAAACCAAAGGAGACTCCGATGAAAGTGCGCATCAACAAACAGTGCATGGGCGACCGCAACTGCAACAAACTGTGCCCGGAAGTGTTCGAGTACGATGAAGACCAGCTTCTCTCCATCGTCAAGTTCGACGAGATCCCGGAAAAGTATCATGACCTCGTGCGCCAGGCAGCCCAAGAGTGCGTACCTCAGGCGATTGAAATCGAAGAGTAACAAGGGAGGGATAAGGTGGCAAAATTCAGGGAAAGTCAAACCGCCCGTAACCTGATGGTTTCATTCGCCGGCGAGTCGCAGGCACGCAATCGCTATACCTATTTTGCCAGGCGGGCGGCGGAAGAGGGGTTAATGCAGATCGCGCACATCTTCGAAGAAACGGCTGAACAGGAGTGCGAACATGCGCTGCGGTTTTTCAAATTTTTCAACGGCGGCGAAATGCAGGTCGAATGGGCTTTTCCATCCGGTGTGGTCAAGGGGACTTATGAAAATTTAGTCGCGGCGGCCGACGGTGAACGTTACGAACACAGCCAGATGTACCCCGGATTCGCCGAGACGGCCCGCAAGGAGGGCTTCGAGCGTGCGGCCGAGACCTGGGAAGCCATCAGCGTATCGGAAAAGCAGCACGAAAAACGCTATCGGGACTTGGCTGCCAATCTGATGGCCGGCAGGGTCTTTGTTCGGGAGAGCGAGACGGTATGGCGCTGCCGCAACTGCGGCTACCTGCATAGCGGGCAAAAGGCACCCGATCGCTGTCCGGCTTGCGCTAAGCCGCAGGGCTATTTCGAACTACTAGGGGAAAATTGGTAGTCACAGAACAGCGTATTGACGGCATCCTGCTTGAACTCCTTGGGGTAGTTCGGCCTCTTTCCTTTCTCGGTCATCGGACACCTCCCTTTCAGTTTCCTGACTCTTAGCAGGGTGTCCGTTAGAATTAAACCACATCAATGGCCTCCGGCCGGAAGATGACGGAGCCCCATGACGACGGTCGCATGGTTCATATCCATACCAGCACTGGCGAGGTGACCTTGAAATTCAAGCTGCCGGGGGTTTAACTTCGCCTTGCACCATTTCCCAGAACCATAAGGAGGCGCCCATGCGATGGGAAGACGGCAGGAGAAGCGACAACATCGAAGATCGACGGGGTATGCGCGTCTCCCGTGGAAAGATAGGCGGTGGGATCGGGACGCTGATTCTGGTGCTCGTGGCCCTTTACTTCGGGGTGGACCCGTCCATCATCCTCGATCAGGCCCCCACGGGCGTCGACCCCACCGTCGAGACCCGGCCCGCGGCCCGATCCCCTGAGGAGAACCAGCTGGCCGAGTTCGTCTCGGTGGTGCTGGCCGACACGGAGGACACCTGGCACGAGATCTTCCGGATCAAGGGCGAGACCTACGTCCAGCCCAAGCTGGTCCTGTTCACCGGCGCGGTCAACTCCGCCTGCGGGTTCGCCGAGGCCGCCATGGGCCCCTTCTACTGCCCTGCCGACAGGAAGGTCTACATCGACCTCAGCTTCTACCGGGACCTGAAAAATCGCATCGGCGCGCCCGGCGATTTTGCCCAGGCCTACGTCATCGCCCATGAGGTGGGGCACCATGTCCAGAACCTCCTGGGCATTTCAGACAAGGTTCAAACCGCCAGGCGCGGGATGAACGAAACCCAGGGCAACCAGCTCTCGGTGCGGCAGGAGCTCCAGGCGGACTGCCTGGCGGGCGTCTGGGCCCATCATGCCGACCGGGCCAGGCAGATCCTGGAGAAAGGCGACATCGAGGAGGCCCTGAACGCCGCGAGCGCCATCGGGGACGACCGACTGCAGCAAAGATCCCAGGGGCGCATCGTGCCCGACAGCTTCACCCACGGCACCTCGGCCCAGCGGGTCAGGTGGTTCCGGAACGGCCTGGA
>JBFYWS010000071.1:0-2660 GCA_041310935.1 Desulfobacteraceae bacterium
TACTTGGATCGTCGCAGCAGGGCCTGCTTGATGGTGTCGTATTCATTTTGGGTGATCGCGCCTTCGGCCAATGCGCGCTGCAGATCCTGCAGTTCCTGGCCGGCCGTGATCGTGGTTGTTCCCTGCACCTTGACGTTCGCATCGCCTCCGCCGCAACCGGCGAGAGAGGCAAATCCGATAAGCGCGGCAAGGATTACATGACTTTTCTGCATCTTTATCCCCTGGGTTTAGCGAATGCTGTCGATGAGTTGCTCTTTCTGGCGCTGAAACTCGGATTCAGTCAGCGCGCCCGCATCGCGGGCCTTCTTCAGGTCGATCAGCTGTTGACCTACGGATACGTTCACACTCGGCTGAACAACCTCCGTCGTTCCGCCGCATCCTGTCAGCATCAGGGCAACGAGCACGCCCCCTGCCAATAATCCTCGTCCGACCATATGCCTCTCCACTTGAGTTGAAAAATGAGTGCGGAATCGCTCCACACGCGGAAAAGTATGCCTGCAATTGTCACTTTTGTGGGACGTCACGACCGCAGAATTTGCCGGAAAAGCAGTCGTCAGCTTCCGCCGTGATTATCTCAAGCTTGCGTCGGGATCAGGACGCGGCGGCAATCGAGCCTCGGCTTTGCTGCAAATCGCATTTCGCCCCGGGCCTTCCGCTTGGAGGCCGATGCGGTCGGTGCGCCAGTCGGCCCCGTCGAACGCCGTCCCTGAACTCGGGTGCGCGCCCTACAGCAGGGCTTCGAGGTCGAACCAGGACATCACCCCCATCCACAGGCGCTGCCAAAAACCGGCATCCGGCTCGGTGACGAAGATTTCCTCGCCGTCTCCACCGGAAGCACGCCAGCGCAACTCGCCGTCGACCAATTCCAGGCGGTACGCCGATGCCTTGATCGCCTGCTCCGTCCCCGCCGCGATCGATTCGGCCATGGCGGCATTGCTGAACACGATGCCATTTTCGGTATTGAGCACGATGGAACGGGGATCGATGTTCATCGAGCCGATGAAGGTGGTTTGACGATCGACCACCATCAGTTTCGCGTGCAGGCTGACGCGCGACGAACCCGGCAGGCCTCGAACATGGGACGCGTGCTTCCCCTCCCCCTTCGCCCGGATCTCGAAAAGCTCGATGCCCGACTCGAGCAGGGGCTGGCGATAGCGGGCGTAGCCCGCGTGCACCGCGGGAACATCCGTCGCGGCCAGCGAATTGGTGACGACGACGACGCGGATCCCCTTATTCCGAAACGCCGCGAGTTGCTCGACCCCGCCGGCGCCCGGGACGAAATAGGCCGAAACCAGCAGGAGTTCGGAAGCCGGCGCGCCGATCACTTCCGCAATCTGCCGACCCAGGTGGGGCACCCCCCCGCCTTGGGCATCGGGATCGACCTTGTCCGGAAAATCGTGCAGTGCGACGGCACGGCCGCGGAAGAAACGCAACTCGCCCCGGTCGAGACGCGGACCGAAACCGCTGTTCTGCACCGCATGCTGCAACTCGATAACGCCCGGATTCCCGGGGCCGGAGATCGGCGCCTCGCCCGGGACCACCCGCGCCGTCGCCGCGCTGTTCCAATATTCGTCGAATCCCGCGGAGAGCTGGCGCACCACGGGACCGAACACCAGCGCGTCGAGGTCACCGAACGCGAAATCGCGGTGCGATTCGAAATACTCATCCCCGACGTTGCGTCCGCCGACGATCGCAGCCTGGTTGTCCGCGATCAGGGCCTTGTTGTGCATCCTGCGGTTGCCGCGCTCGAAGTCGGCGAGCATTCCCAGCACCAGCGACCATCGGACAGGAAGCGGATTGAACAGGCGCACCTCGACGTTCGGATGCGCGGCGAGCATCCCCAGCTCGCGCTCGGTCGGGCGCGTGCCCCAGTCGTCGAGCAGGATGCGTACACGCACCCCTCGCTCGGCCGCTTGCCAGAGGGCGGTGGCCAGGATCTCGCCGCTCGCGTCGCCGCGCCAGATGTAGTACTGGGCGTCGACGCTGCGTTCGGCACGCGCGATCAGCGCGAGGCGTGCGGCCAAGGCCTCCAGTCCTCCCGGAATCAGGTGCAGGGCGGAATCGTCGCCAGCGCTTCCTTGCAGCGTGCGCGTCGCCATCATGCCGAGCGCGGTAGCGTCAGAGGCCTGGATGGCGAGAGAAGGCTCCTTTTGCGCGCCGATCAGACCATGCGCGCACCCTGTCAGCAAGGTCAGCGCCAAGACCAGCGTCAGCGCGCCAAGCCGCGCCGGAAAACCGAAGCCAGTAAACACCGGGATCTGCCTAGGAATGGTCGACATGGTGCACACCTGCTCCTGTACTGCACACTTCACGGAAGTTTGGTGCATCGAGTGCGATGCCCCGTGATTCGAGGATTCCATATCGGCCATCCAAGGTCAACGAGACGGATGCGCGACGCGTGGACCGACAATTCCGGGCCCGGGGCGGTTCGCGGCCAATCCTCACGGGCCTGTCGATGGCGGCACGGACGCAGGACGTGACCGACCCGGCCGAAGCTCAGAAGGCCTTGGACCTGCTGATGCAGAAGTATCCCCAGCAGCAGGAACCCTTGCCGATCCCCATGCTGACGCCGGTGGTGATCTCCGTGCTCGACTACGCCAAGGGCTTCGGGCACGCCGACCTCATCGCCTTCAATGAAAATCCCGCGAATGCGTCACCAG
>JBFYWS010000091.1:0-3067 GCA_041310935.1 Desulfobacteraceae bacterium
CCCGCCACGAGCATGGGGGCCGGCTTGAGGCCGTCCACCGGGGCGTAGCCGCCCTGGCCGCCCGCAAGCAGCCGGGTGCTCATCTCCTGGTGCAGCAGGCGCTCTAGGGCCGCCTGGTCGGCCGCCTCGAACCGCTCCACCTGGGGATGCGCGGCGCACTCGGCCCAGTCCTGCTCGGTCGCGATGACGCGCACGGGGCTGGGCACGTCCTCGAACCCGGCCACGAGCTTGGTGCCGCTCACGAGGGTGTGGCTGCGGCAGCGGTCGCCGGTGCGGTAATTGTACGGGCGCATACGGGCACAGCGGATCATGGGGGGCTCCTTCTGCACTGCGCAGCGCCCCGGGGGTGCCGGGGCGCGCGGGGGTTCTACTTCGTGACGAACGTGACGTTGAACGTTGTTCCGGCCAGGTTGGTGCCGTTGCCGACCTCGTTCCAGGTCGCGTGGCCGCCGTCGCGGACCTTGAGGCCCACGGCCGTCCACATGGGGACGTACTGGCCGCAATCGCCGCCGATGATGTCGACGATGGTCGGGTTGAGCGGCCCGCGCACGTTGGTGTCCGTGGTCAGCCCCTCAGCGGTCTTGATGGCCAGCTTGAGGGCCGTGTGGATCGCGGCCGATAGCGTGCCGTGGGTGGGGTACGCGCCGTCGCCGGCGAAGCTGCACTTGTACAGCATGCCGCCGTCCGGGAGCGCGAGGGTGTTGCCGATGGTGATGGTGCCGATGGCCATGGGGCCTCCTTACTTCGTGATAAAGCTGACGTTGAAGGTGGTTGCGCTCACGTCGGCATGCAGCGCGATCTCCGCGCGGGTGGCATCGCCGCCATCGAGCACCTTGAGGCCGGTGGCGGACCAGTACGCCTCGTACTGCCCGCAATCGCCGCTGATGACATCGAAGATGGTCGGGTTCTCGGGCCCGCGCACGTTGGTGTCCGTGGCGGCAAGCTCCGCGGTCTTGATGGCCAGCTTGAGCGCGGTCAGGACGTCCGCCGCCAGCGTGCCGCCGGTGAGGTAGTCCGCATCGCCCGCAAAACTGGCCTGGTACGCCCGCGCGCCGTTGCCCAGGTTCATGGACCCGTTGAGAGTGATAGCACCGATGGCCATGGTGGCCTCCTAGCGGGCGTGCCCGCGGTTAAGGTCAGACCTGCCGACCGATGACGTACACGTCCAGGGCAAGCGTCCCAGCGCCGGTTTCGGCGGCTTCCACGTTGGCGTACACGGTCGCGTTGCCAGCCAGGGCCGAGGTGTTGGCTGCCAGCGGCACCACGCGGGTAGCACCGACGGCGGTAAGGCCGGTCAGGGCTATGGCGGATGCAATCTGCGCCCCATCCGCGGCCGTGCCAATGTTGACCGTGCCGTCCGCGTTCAGCGCGCCCACGTTGGTGACCACCTTCAGCACGATGTGCGTCGGCACAAAGGTCTTGGCAACGTCGCCCGAGAGCGCGGCGGATACCTCGATCTCGTCCGTCTTGATGTCCAGCGCGGCGCAGCGCGCCGTCACGTGGTCATCCGCAACGGCCGCGAGGCTCGTCGCCATGGCCGCGGACATGAAGCCGCTCGATACGCCCGCCACGGCATCCGCATGCAGCGTGCCGCCGAGCTGGTTGCCGTGCGCGTGGACGTGGTCCTGGTTGCTCTTGATCAGGCTCGTGCCTGCCGCCGCGACGCCGATGGCCAATGGGGCGGCCACCGATGCGCCACGCTCGATGAGAATCCACGCGGTGGTCGACTGGTTCCAAGCGATGCGGTCGCCCGCAAGGAACACCTGGCCAGTGTTCGTTCGTGTTGCACCGCCATTATCGGTGCAGCCCGTGCTCACGGTGTAGAACCACCCGGTTTGCACGGCCGCTACCAGCGGGAAGTCCGCCGCAGCGTTGATGTCGCCCTTGTACTGGTAGGGCGAGGTGATGGTGGCCAGCTCCGCGCTCGCCGTGTTGAGGTCGGTTTGGATCTCCCGCAGCTGGACGGCGAGGTCGCGGTTGCCCGCAACGGGGTCCGGCGTCAGGTGCGATCCGCCCTGAAAGTGTTGCAGTGGGGTCAGGACGATGGTCATGGGAGCCTCCTATCAGGCGACGACGACGCCGGTCAGCTTGGCCACGGCATCGGGCTCGACGAACGAGAAGCCGACGCGCACGGACACGTGGAGGCGGGTCTTGCCCTCGCTGGCGATGCGCTCCTTCTCGAGCTGCACCTGGCGCCAGAAGCCGACCCGGATGTTTTTCGGGTGCGTGAGGATGCACACGGTCTCGGTGCCGATGCCCAGGGTCTCCGGGAACACCGACTTGGCCATGAGCTTGCGGCCCTGCGGCATGAGCGGGGCCCACGCGCCGTTCAGGTTGGCATCGCCCAGCGCGGTGGCGCGGGCGCCGACCACGTCCCGGTAGTCAATTTCGGCGTTCGGGGAGGTCCAGATCTCCTGCGACCCACGGAGGCGGTCGTACTGGACCGGCATGGCCTTGACCAGGTTCTTGAGCGCCGTGGGGTTGAGGGCCACGCCGCCGGCGGCGGCGGTGTGCAGGGTGGCGGCGGCGATGACGCCGTTGTACAGCGCGAAGATGCCGGTGCCCGTCGCGGTGTTGCCGTTGATCGTGACGTCGGCCAGGTCGAGGGCCACGTGCTCGGCCATGAGGTCCTGCACGGTGTTGGCGAACGTGCCGCCCTCGATGCTGTCCTCGAGAAGCTCGTCGGTCAGGTCGATGGCGCCGCGCATGAGGTGGGTGTGCAGCACCGACTGCTCGGTGGTCGGCTTGCTGCGGTCGGCCAGCGGCAGGGCCACGCCGGTGGTGCCGGGCTTGAGCACCTGACCGGTGATGCCCACGCGGTCGATGTTCTGGTCGTAGGACTTGAGCGTGCGGACGTCCACGGCGCTCAGGATGTCGGAGGCCTTGATGGTCTTCTTGATGAAGCTCTGGGCCTGCTCCGGCAGCAGGTAGCCGCCATCGGCGATCAGGTCGGCCACGGCCATGTCAAGCTTCTCGAGCAGGGTGCGGTTCGGGGTGGTCATGCTACTTCTCCTCGGCCGCAACGATGGCGGCGAAGTCGGCGGTCCACGGACTCAGGGTGGACACT
>JBFYWS010000099.1:0-4839 GCA_041310935.1 Desulfobacteraceae bacterium
CAATCTTTCTCCGATGTCGTCGCGCAGGAGCACATCACGCAGACCCTGGCCAACGCCATCGTGGCGGGGCGGGTGGCCCACGCCATCCTCTTCACGGGGCCACGGGGCACCGGCAAGACGACGGTCGCCCGCATCCTGGCCAAAGCCCTGAACTGCCAGGAAGGCCCGTCCCGGGAGCCCTGCAACCGCTGCCGGTCCTGCGAGGAAATCACGGCCGGCCACTGCGTGGACGTGTTCGAGATCGACGGCGCCTCCAACAACAGCGTGGACCAGGTTCGGGAGTTGCGCGAAAACGTCAAGTACATGCCGGCCCACAGCCGCTACAAGATCTACATCATCGATGAAGTCCACATGCTCAGCACGCCGGCCTTCAATGCGCTGTTGAAGACCTTGGAGGAGCCGCCGGCGCATGTGCTGTTCATGTTCGCAACGACCGAGGCCCACAAAATACCGATCACTATTTTGTCACGTTGCCAGCGTTTCGATTTTCGTCGCATCCGCCTGGAATCCGTTGCGCACTACCTGGCGACGATTTGCGGGCAGGAGGCAGTCGCGATCAGCAGCGAAAGCCTGGATCTCATCGCGCGCGAAGCGGGCGGCAGCATCCGCGACAGCTTGAGCCTGCTCGATCAGGTCATGGCATCCGGGGCGAAGGCGATCCCCCACGATCGGGTGGTCGAGACACTGGGGGTCATTGACCGCCAGCAGATCCACGAACTCGCGGAGGCCTTGTTGAGCGGCGACGCCACGCGGTTCATCGGTGCCCTGGACGAGATGTTCGACCGCGGCCACGACGTCAAGAAGCTGTTCTCGGATCTGCTCGAGTACGTTCGCAACCTCATGGTGCTGCACACCGGCCGGGAGGCGCACAAACTGGTGGATCTGCCGGCCTCCGAGATCGACCTCATGCAGCGGCAGGCGCAGCGGTTCCCGCAGACGTCGTTGCATCAGACCCTCGAGATCCTGTTCCGCGAAGAGCCCGCCGTGCGCCTGTCCCCCCAGCCCAAGCTGGCCCTGGAAATGGCTTTTTTCCGGGTGCGGCAGGCCCAACCGGCGCTGTCGATCGACACACTGATCCAAAAGCTGGAAGAGCTCCGGCGTGAGGTCGGCGGCCCGTCCGCACCTACCGGACCCCCCCCCGGCAACCACCCGCAGCCCCCGCCGGCAGCGCTTTCCCGGCCGCCTTCGGAAGGGCAGGGGGGGCGAGATGCGTCGCGGCCGGTTTCCGTTGATATACCGGCGCCGGGTTCCGGCCCGGGCCGGAGTGCATCCGAATCGCTCGATGCGGCGTGGCAGCGGGTCATCGACATCATCGCCCGGCAGCAGCCCAGCCTGGTCGCCACCTTGAAAAAATGCAGCCTGTGCGGTGCTGACCCCGGGCGGTTGGAGATCGTTCCGCCGGCCAACCATTTCGCCAGCGGCATGCTGCGGCGGGACAAACACCTGGCGCTGCTGAAACAGGTCTGCGCCGACGTTTTCGGCGGCACGGTGGACATCGTCATCGCCGCCGGCAGCGAAGGCGGGTTGAACTCCCAAGAGAAACGCGAACGCAACCACACGCTCGTGCAACAGGCGCTGAATCACCCGCTCATCGCCGATGCGATCGAGATTTTCAACGGCAAGCTCGTGGACGTACAGATCCTCCCGGAGGTGAACAAATGAAAGGCATGGGGAACATGATGAAAGAGGCCCAGAAGCTCCAGGCGCGCATGCTCAAGATGCAGGAGGAGCTGGCCGAGAAAACGGTGGAATCCGCCGTCGGGGGCGGCATGATCAAGGTCGTTGCCAACGGCCGCAACCAGGTCGTTTCCATCCGCATCGAAAAAGAGGTGGTCAACCCGGAGGATGTGGAGATGCTCCAGGACCTCATCCTGGCCGCGGTGAACGACGCCCTGACCAAGTCCCAGGAGATGGTTGCCACGCAGATGGGCAAGCTGACCGGCGGGCTCAACATACCGGGGCTGATCTGATGCTGAGCAACCCGGTGCGCGTCAAAGGATCGGTTTCGCCATGAACCACTATCCAGCGTCCATTCGCAATCTGATCCATCACATGGCGCGTCTGCCGGGAATCGGGGAAAAGACCGCCGAGCGCCTGTCTCTGCACCTCCTTTACGCGGCGGACAAGGCCGTGGAGGAACTGGCGCGCAGCATTCTGGAGGTCAAACAGAAGGTCAGGCTCTGCGCGCGCTGTTTTTCCCTCAGTGACCATGAGCTGTGCCCCATCTGCAGCAACCCGGCCCGCGACGCCGCGGTGGTGTGCGTGGTGGAGCAGCCGGGGGACATGGTGGCCATCGAGAAGTCCGGCGCATTCCACGGGCACTATCACATTCTGTCGGGTGTGCTGTCGCCCTTGAGCGGAGTGGGACCGGACGACATCCGCATCCGCGAGCTGCTGGCCCGGGTGGCGACCGGTGAGGTCCGCGAAGTCGTTCTGGCGACCGGCACCAGCGTCGAGGGCGAGTCGACGGCGGCGTACATCGCCGGGCGGCTGGAGGTCTTGCCCGTGAGCGTGACCCGCATCGCCGCGGGAGTCCCCATGGGAGGCGACTTGAAGTACGTCGACCAGGTGACCTTGAAGAAAGCCATGGAGTCCCGCCGTGCCGTCGCCGCAACCCACCCCCGATGATCTCTACACCTGCCTGCGCTGCGGCGACTGCTGCCGGGGATACGGCGGGACCTTTGTCAGCCGGGCGGACATGGAGGCGATCGCCGCCTTCATTCACGCCGATCCCCGGACCTTTGCGGCGCACTACTGCCGTCGGTCCGGCGGCAAATCCGTCCTGGCCCAGAGGGCTGACGGGCACTGCATTTTCTGGGACAGGGTCTGCACCATCCACCCGGTGAAGCCCCGCATGTGCCGGCGCTGGCCGTTCATCGAGAGCATTCTCGTCGATCCGGCCAACTGGCTCGCCATGGCCGGTTCATGCCCGGGCATGCGCACCGGCATCCCGCTCCGAGAGGTGCGGGCGTGTGTTGCCACGGTGCTGGCATCCGAAGGCCCGGATGAGGAGCGCTGATGCGGCGAATCGGTGTCGTTGAGGGCACGAGACGACGGCCATGACAGAGAACGAGTTCGACCGGGAACATCTGGTGCAACAGCTGGCGGACGCCTGCGCGCAAAACCGGCGGCTCGAATCCCGCGTGCGCAACACCGAGATCACCCTGCGTGAAGCTGAACAGCGGCTCCAGCAGGCGCAGAAAATGGAGACGCTCGGCACGCTCGTTGCCGGAGTTGCCCATGAGATCAACAACCCCATCAACCTCATCCTCTACAACCTGCCGCTGCTGCAGAAAATATGGACGGACCTCCTGCCGGCGCTGATCAGCCTTGCGGAAAGTGCGCCTGAGCGAAAGTTCGGCGGGTTCACCGCCGATTTTTTGAAGGACAATCTTGCGCAGCTCGTCGCCGACATGGAGATGGCCGCCAACCGGGTCACGAAGATCGTCGCCGATCTGAAGAACTTTTCACGTCAGTCGAACATCGCCGAAAAACACCTGCTCAACATCAACACGGCCGTCACGAACGCGCTGCGGCTGGCTCAGACCACCCTGCGCAAAGTCGCCATCGGCGTCAGGACAGAGCTGGCCCCGGACCTGCCCGAGGTCGAGGGCAACCTGCAGAGCATCGAACAGGTGGTCCTGAACATCGTCATCAACGCCGCCCAGGCTATCGATCACACCCATGGGGAGATCCTGATTCAGACCGGCTTCAGCCTGAAGGACGGTCGGGTGTACCTGCGCGTCACGGACAATGGCCGGGGCGTCTCCCCCGCCATGGCCGAAAGGGTTTTTTTGCCATTCGTCACGGACAAGCAGGCGCAGGGGGGAACGGGACTCGGCCTTTCGGTCACCTATAGCATCGTCCAAGCGCATGGGGGGAAGATTTTTTTCGAAAACCGCGCGGGTGGCGCCGGAGCGGCCTTTACCGTGCAGCTGCCGACCCCGCTGAAGCGGCGGGCCGCCAAGATTCTGCTCGTCGACGACGACCCGATGGTGCGGCAGATCCTCATGGAGGCGCTTGCGATTCCGCGCTGCTATCTGATGGAGGAGGCGACGAACGGCATCGAGGCCTCCATTCGGCTGGGCACCTACCGGCCGGAGCTGCTCATCCTGGACGTGTTCATGCCGGAGATGGACGGGGTCGAGGTGTGCCGCAGCATCAAGACCGAGCCGGCGCTGGCCGGGATGAAGGTCATCATCACGACCGGTTTCCCCGGTCACCCCAAGTTGGACGAACTGGCCGTCCTGGGTTTCACCACCGTCCTGACCAAGCCGTTCAACATCCCCGGTCTGCTGCGGACCGTTGAAAAGCTGCTCGCGGAGCGTTGATCCCTTGACGGCCTGATTTTTTATGAGCCCATCAACTTTGATGGGCTCATAAAAAATCATTATATGAGATGGCTTTGAAAAAAGCCCAAGTTCGCGTTACGTTGGCGAAAACAAACAGTCCCGTGGAGTGAGGCGTGCGTGCCGTACGCTGCAGCGACAGCGGGATGAAGCGCAACGCCGAAATTGGGTTTTTTACGAAGTCATCAGCATTAGGCTTCGCCGATAGCGACCGGCGTGGTCGTCACTGCCCGGAGCCGCAAGGCTTGCCGGCGGCGGTCGTTTTCGGCAAACGCGGCCGGGTCGACCCCATGCTCAGACTCGAAACAGGCCAGGGCGAGTTGCAGAAGGTGATAGTCCACTTTAACTTCTTGCCAGCCCAGGTAGCAGAGCTTTGCGTTGGCGGAGGCCGGGTTGATCTCGGGGTCGGCGGACAGAATCTTGGCAAGAGATCTTAAGATACCGGGCAGGCTCGACGCGTCGGCGCCTTTTTGACCAACCCGTCCAATAG
>JBFYWS010000107.1:0-3897 GCA_041310935.1 Desulfobacteraceae bacterium
GTACCGATGATGGCCACCACCTTCTCCTTCTCGATCAGGCGCTTCACGGCGTTGGCCGCTTCGACCTTGTCGGACTTGTTGTCCACAACGAAAAGCTCCACCTTCTTGCCCAGGACCGTCGGCATTTCCTTGTAGGCCATCTGCACGCCTTCCAGTTCCAACTGGCCCCCGAAGGCCATCTGGCCCGTCAGCGGCAGGTAGACGCCGATCTTGACCGTCTCCGCTGCGAACGCGCCGCTCGTAAGGGCAAAGACCATGAGAAAAACCAACGTGATCAGTCGTTTCATAAAACAGTCCTCCGTGAGTTGTTGGCGTTAGGATCACTGCCCCGAAAGGGGCCCCGATGGCGATCTGCTTGGGTACGGATGCCGTTGCTGTGCGAACCTTCTTTTAGACCACAAGGATACCCGAAAACAATCTTTTTTTTGTGCATTTTTCGCGCCGCCGTCTCGGCGGCGCGAAAAAATATCAAGGCCGAATTCGGTCCTGCCGGAGTTCATGCGGGGAGTGTTCTAAAAAACTTTTATGAAATATTCGGAGTAAGTAAAGTTCGGTGATGATGCGCAGTCCGCCGCGGGGGTGAAGTTGACGGCGTGGGGGGAAATGGTCAGGCCTGGCAGCGCTTTGCGGAGATGGCATCGCGCCGACCGGCAGACGCCCTCCGCGGTCTTGAACGCGCCGCCGCCCACCCCCGAAGCCCCTGTCAGGCAGTTTGGCTGCTTTTTTTGGCCTTGGCGAGAGGATGGGCGTGCAGCTTGTCCATCAGCACCTGGGTGACCTCATCCTTGAAACTGAAGGGCAGCACGGCCAACACATCGGACAGGCGCTCCTCCCAGCGGCTTATAATGCCGGCCGGGGTCGCCAGTTCCCATGCCATCAGCGAGAAGAGCTCATTGCGGATCTTTTTTCGGAACTTAATTTTTTGCTGTTTGTCGACGCGTTGGGCGCGGTTCAGCGCCTCTTCGAAGAGATCGGTGAGATTTTTGACGTCAGCGTCTTTAAGCTTCATCCGGTGCTGGGGTGGAAATCGATGGTTGCCGCTCTGAATCGGGTCTGCTCTGGATACTGTCCAATTCTAACACCAAGCGGGTTTTAAATCAAAAAAAACCGCCGCGACCGGGTCGTCCGTTTGGCCCGGCGGCCGGCGTCGCGTTCAAGACCGCGGGGGGCGTCTGCCGGTCGGCGCAACGCCGACGACGTGACTGCGGAAATACTCCTTGATCGCCAGGGCGGCATAGGCGGACGCCGTGGTGCCGATGCGCTCCTCGTGGGCGACGGCTACGGAAAAAACGATACGACCCGGTCCCTGGTGTTCCCGGGCGTAGCCGACGAACCAGTCGAAGCGGGTGTCCGGGGTGCCGTCGCTGATGTGGCCGGTCTTTCCCCCGATGTCGAGCCTGGAAAAAATCCGCGCATCGCCGTGCTTGTGAAATTCGCGGCTGGCGGTTCCCGATCGGACGGTGGCCTGCATCAACTCGCACAGCACCCGTGAGGTCTCGGGATCGATGGCCTGCTTCTGAAAGACAGCCTGACTCTGGTAGATGGTCCGCCCGTCTTCCGCGGCGATCCAATCCACGATCGTCGGGTCGATCAGCCGGCCTTGGTTGACAAGGGCCGCCGCCATCAGCGCTCCATGCAGCGGGGAGATGCGTGTGGTGCGGTTGTAGCCGCTGGCCACCTCCGCGAGCCCAAAGGCATCATTCGAGAGTTCGATGCGGCTCGGACGGGTGGGCAGCTCGAAATCGATCTCCCGGTTGAAACCGAAGGCCTCGGCGTAGGATTCGATCACCTCCCGGCCCAGGGCATGGGCTCCAAGCTTGCCGAACACGGGGTTGATCGACTGGGCGAACGACTCCTTCAGGCTGATGCGGTTGGCATTTTTAGGGCTTTTCGCCTGGATCTGGGACTTGGTGAGGGTGTACTTGCCCCCGCTGTAGTTCAGCATGGAGCCGGGGTCCAGGTCGCAGGTTTCCACGGCGGCTGCCGCGGTGATGATCTTGAAGACGCTGGCGGCGGGGAACCGGCTCTCCAGGCAGGGGTTGCGCGAGGGGTCCGTCTTGTCGTGACCCACCATGGCCAGGACCCGGCCGTCCCGCGCATCCATGATGACGATCCCGATGGTGCGGGAGTTCTTAAGGTCCAACCGCTGCAGCAGGGAGTTCTGGAGATTGGGGTCGATGCTGGTCTGGACCGTGTAACAGGCGTTCCCCTGTTGGATGTCGAGCACACTGTTCTTGAGATTGAGGAGGTTGTGGCCGGCCATGAGCTGCTGCACTTCCAGCTTGGTGATCGGCCGTGGCGCTGGCTGCACCCGGGGCGCCGGTGCGGCGGCGCGGATCTCCTCGCGCGGGTTCGAGCGTGGCACAGCGGTTCCGGCCACGACTCCGTAGGCCACAAGGAATGCCGCCTGCAACACGGCCAGCAGCTTCAGGTATCCGCGGAGGCTGAGCGTCCATCGTATGGCTGCGATGGCGCGCGCTGTCGGCTGTTTCGGGATGGACGGCCTGCTGACAATGCTGGATGGTGCGGGTCGGCAATAAAATCGATACATGGCGATATCCCATCACTACGGACTGGAAGGGTGGAGTGAAATCCGGTTCATCACATCGCCGATGTCGGGCTTTTTTCCCGCAGCCACGGAACGCGTGATGCATGAATTGGTGACACCGAGAAAACGGGCCACGTCGGCACCCGAATAGCCCAGTTCTCTCACGGCGATCCATGACAACGCCTCCCGTGCCGCCACCACCGGCCGACGGCGGCCTCCCGCGCACAGCTCTCCCGGCGACACGTCGAAGGTTTCACACACTTCCCGGCAGAGGCAGGCAATGGCCGGCCTTTCTGGGCAGAGGCGCCGGTTCTGTTTGAAGCGTTCATCCGATCGCTGAACGGTATCGCGCACGAACTCGCCGTCGCCCAGGATGCGCGGGTCGAAGTCCGCCGTTTTGCCGCGCTGCCGCAGCGCCCGGACCTCCGACCATCCCCCGGCGCTGCGCACCAGCCCGCCGCCGACGAGTTCGGGCCGGCGTCCCAGCCGGATCCCCGCCGCGAGAAATTCCCGATAGGCCAGCCGCGCCGTCGCCCGTCGGCCGAAGCAGGCCAGCACGTACGCGGTGTCCTGCCAGGGACGGGCCACACGGCCCAGGATCGCGCTGTGGCCGGAAAACGGGTGGCGGTCGAGCGCCGACAGGCTGGCGATCTGGCCCGACCGCAAGGGGTTCAGGTGGATGTAACGCACCAGCTCCTTGAGATAGCGCTCCTCCTGGCAGACGATGGATTTGAAGCGGTTCTGAAACAGGTAGCCGTGGCGGCGGTGGCGCTTGTTGAAGTTGACGACATATCCGGTCAGAAGCCGGTGCATGCTCACGGAGACGGGTTGCCCTGCGGTCTTGCAGAGCAGGTGGAAGTGGTTGCGCATCAGCGCCCAGGCGTAGACGTTCCAGGCGCCGCTTTGCGCCAGTGCGCCGAGCCGTTCGATGAAATCATCGCAGTCCGCATCTCCCAGAAAGACGTCGCGCCGTTCGATTCCTCGCCCGATGATGTGGTGCAGCACCCCCGGAGCGTCTATTCTCGCACTTCTCGGCATGGGGTCAGGATACCAAACCATGCCAGTGAAGTAAAGCAATTTGAGCATGAACGTCCCCCAAGCTTCGATCAGCGGGAGCTGGAACGTTCGGTTCGCGGTTGTGTAACGACTCAGGTGGCCAGGGTTCAAGGGTTCGGGGTTCAGGAAAGAAGCAGTTGTCGGGGGCTGATCGTCGCCGGCCCCAATCGTTCATGCGGGAGGATGCTGAGACCATGGCGCCTCCCCTCGTTGATGGCCTGAAGCCTGAACCCCGATACCTGAGGTGTTGCGCGGTTGTTAGTCGGCCGGCGCGTGGGCGTCCGTCGCGGTGC
>JBFYWS010000123.1:0-2658 GCA_041310935.1 Desulfobacteraceae bacterium
AAGGAGCCGTCTATGACCGCCACGGTCAACCGCCGGACCCCGCTGCACCAGGGGCGGGTGTTTCTATTGGTCAGGGAAAACGTTACGTTGGACAACGGCGTGAGCACGGATCTGGACTACATCGAACACCCGGGTGCGGCGGCCATCGTCCCGCTCATTGATCGCGGCGACGTCCTGCTGATCAAGCAGTACCGCCATGCGCTCAAGCAGTACATCTGGGAGATCCCCGCCGGAACCCTCAACCCGGACGAACCGGTGATGGACTGCGCCCGGCGGGAGCTTATCGAGGAAACGGGATACGCGGCGGGGGTGTGGCAGAAACTCGGGGAAATCACGCCCGTGCCCGGCTATTCGGACGAACGCGTCCATCTCTTTCTGGCGTCTGAACTGACCGCCGCCCGCCAGGAGCTCGATGCCGACGAGATCCTCGCCGTCCACCGCATGCCCCTCACCCAGGCCTTAGACATGATCACACGGGGCGACATCCAGGACGCAAAATCCATCTGCGCATTGCTGCTGGCACAAAAATGGCTTGAACACCATTTTTGACAGGGATAGCCGTGAAGGTCAAGAAAGGCGCGGACGCGCGGGGAACTGGCGGGCGGCGGTGAAAATCTGCCGGCCCCGCGGGATGGGGGCGGCCGCGGGCGCGAGTCCTTCCTGCTCGAGCATCGGCAGCACCGTGATGATCCCCACAAAGAACCAGAAAGGCTCCATGATGCGGACGATGATAAACGTGTTTACCCCGATGGCGTGCACCACGAGACCGACGAAACCGGCGATGAACCCCGTGATCAGCCCTCGACAATAGGGCTCCTCGGTTTCACGCAGATGACGCAAGGCCAACCTGAACACCGAATACAGCAGATAGAGGAAGGCGACCAATCCGAACACGCCGGTCTCCACCAGAACCCGCGGGAACTGCGCATCCACGAACGGATAGCCGGTGACACCGTGGCCCAGAAGCGGATGCTTCTGAAAATCGCGCAGGGCATCCTTCCAGCTCTGCAGCCGGGCGGAGGTCGAGGTGTCGAGCCGCAGATCGCCGATAACGATCTGATCCGGTTCTTGCGGCTGGTTGAAGGTGTAAAGGATGCGCTGTTTGACGACCGATGGCAGAAACAGCGGACTCAACAGCAGCGCCACCGAAACCAGGCCCAAGATGATCACCCGCTTCTCGGTCATGAGGGCAAGCGTCATGCCGGCCGGAATCAGGGCGAGGTAGGAGGAGCGGGACTGGGTGAAGAAAAACGGCGGCACCAGGCAGAGGACGAAAAACAGGAGCAGGGACCGCATCCGCGGGTCCTTGATTTTGATGGCCATCCCCGCTGCCGTCATGCCGATGAAGAGCAAGTATCCGCCGAACGTGTTGGGCTCACCGCCTTCGCCTTCGAACGGCGCGCTGAGCCGCTCTCCGCCGGGGATTTGAAACATCCCGATCACGGTCACGATAAAGGCGGTCAGGAACAGAAAGAGCACAAAGCGTTTGACCTGGGCGCGGTTGCGCACATGGTTGACCATCATGAAGAAGACGATGAAATATTCGCAATACTTGAGCACGTAGAGGGCGCCGGTCTTCAACTCGACCCGGCCGGCCATGACGCCGAAGCCGGTGGCCAGCACGCACGCGATGACGTAGAAGAGGATCGGCTTGTTGAGGGGGGTTTTCAGAAAGAGCCCGATGTCCTTGAGCACCGCGTTGCGGGCAAGCCAGCTCAGCCCGATCACCACCAGGAGCAGATCTTCCAGGCGCAGCGTCACGCCCCGGGCAAGCGACCCTCGAGCCGTGTCGCTGACGACGATCTCCGGGGAGAGCAGCATCGAGAAAATCAGGATGTAAAGGCCCCACTCGGCCTTGATGAAGGTCACCAGAAAAATGACCAGCATGCCGCAATAGAGAAGCATCCGAACCGGTGTCGAATGCGCCACCAGCCCGCCCGTCAACAAGGCGATCACGATCAGGATTATGACAAAGACGACGGGCCGCATTCACTACTCCCGAACCGCACCGCGGGCCGCGGGCATCCCCCGCCGGCTGCGCCGGGTACAGTCGTCCGTGGGCTCAGTTCATGAACAGCATTTTGGCGTAGGGCTGCATCCATGCGGGCACGTAGGACGGCAGTTCCTGCCAGATAGCGCCGGCGATGAACACGGACAGCGCCAGGATTAACGCCAGGAGCCCGGAGGCCTTGGCCATGGCGGCCGGCCACCGGAAGCGCGGGCCTGCCGCAGCACCCTGCTGCGGCGCGCTTTCCGGGCTGTCGGGCCCGTAGTAGTAGTGCGAATGGTAGCGGAAGTAGTCCGGGCCGGCATCCGGCTTGACATTGTTCAGGATGACTCCCATGACCTTCGCCTCAACGTTGTCGAGGGTGGACTTGGCGCGCTTCAGCACGCCGCGGCCGATCTTGCCCACGGTGTACACGAGGATAATCCCGTCCATCAGCGGCGCGATCTCCGTGGCATCCGCCACCGGCAGAACCGGCGGGGCATCCACGAAAATGAAGTCGTACTGCGACCGGGCCTCTTGCAGGAACTTGCGGAAACGCTCAGAGCTCAGGATCTCGGTCGGGTTGGGCGGCTTGGTGCCGGCGGTCATGATGTGCAGGTTGTCCATGCCCGGGGTCATGAGGATGTCTTCGATCTCGAAATCGCCCAGCA
>JBFYWS010000137.1:0-3060 GCA_041310935.1 Desulfobacteraceae bacterium
CTATATTTTGTAGATAATGCGTTTGTCCGTGATGATGATGTCCACGTGCTTGTCGTGGGACTCCGTGGGCACCTGGGGGATGATCTGCTCCTCGAAGGCGAGAGCCACCTTGCGCGTGGTGACGGGCAGCTCGGGGATGAAGCGGTCGTAATACCCCTTCCCCGACCCGATGCGCGCGCCCTTTTCATCGAAGGCGAGTCCCGGAATGATGGCGATGTCGATCCGGTGCAGGGGCACCGGCTTGCAGCGCGCGGGATTCGGCTGCGCGACACCGCGCGGCCCCGGGACCAGGTCCTTGGCGGGGGTATCGATCTTCAGGGTTGTGACCTTGCGGCGCTCGGCGTCGAACACCGGCAGGACGACAATCTTGCTCAAATCAAAGGATTTGCGAATGATGTTCTGCGTACGGACCTCGTTTTCGCCATGGACATACAGTAAGGCGATGCGGGCTTCCAGGAAATTGGCGAAATCGAACAGCCTGGACTCGATGGCCCGGGTGCGTTCATTGCGCTGCTTTTCCGTCAGCGCGCCGACGGCTTTGGCGATGTTCTTCCGGATCTGCTCCTTGGATGCGCGGATTTCCTCCATTGGCCCCTCTCCGTGACCCCCAAAATAGTTGCCGGCATGCGCCACCTGCGGGTCGGCATCCGGGAATAGCCATTGACTAAGCCCCGGTGTGCGTGTAAACAAATCCCATAGCAGTCCCACCGGGTTCGTCAAGCAAAACGTTAAATTTACTATTATAATCGGTTTATGCTGGAAATCAAGCTCATCAGGCAAAATTTGGCGGCGGTGGAGGCCGCGCTGGCGACACGGGGGCAAAGCGCCGACCTGGAAGCGTTCAAAACCGTCGACGCCCAGCATCGCCAGACACTCCAGGAAGTCGAAGAGTTGCGGCACCGTCGCAACGTGGTTTCCGACGAGATCGCCCGCCTCAAGCGCGCCGGCGACCCGGCCGAGGCCTTCGTGGTGGAAATGCGCGCTGTCTCGGCCCGCATCAAGGAGCTTGAAAAATCGCTCGCCGAGACCCAGGAGACCCTCAGCGTCATTCTGATGGCCCTTCCGAACCTGCCCCACGTCTCGGTGCCGGTCGGAAAGGACAGCACCGAAAACCCCGTCATCAAGACCTGGGGACCGCTGCCGCAGTTCGAGTTCGCACCGAAGGCCCACTGGGAGATCGGCACCGACCTGAACATACTTGATTTCGAGCGCGCCACCAAGATCACCGGCGCCCGCTTCCCCCTCTATTTCGATGCCGGCGCCCGCCTCGAGCGCGCCCTGATCAACTTCATGCTGGACGTCCACACCCGCGAACACGGCTACCGCGAGGTGCTGACCCCCTTCATCGTGAACCGGCCGTCCATGACCGCCACCGGCCAACTCCCCAAATTCGAGCAGGACCTTTTCAAGCTCGAACAGTGGGACTATTTTTTAATCCCGACGGCCGAGGTGCCGCTGACCAACATCCACCGCGGGGAGATTCTGGACGAAGACGCGCTGCCCCGCTGTTACACCGCCTGCACGCCCTGTTTCCGGTCCGAGGCCGGCTCCTACGGCAAGGACACGCGCGGCCTGATCCGCCAGCACCAGTTCAACAAGGTGGAGCTGGTCAAGTTCTGCACCCCCGAGGCCTCCGAGGCGGAGCTGGAACATCTGCTCGCACAGGCCGAAACCATCCTGGTGAAACTCGGCCTGCCCTACCGGGTGGTGCTCCTGTGCACGGGGGACATGGGCTTCGCCGCAGCCAAGACCTATGATATCGAGGTCTGGATGCCGGCCCAGGGTGTTTATCGGGAGATATCCTCCTGCAGCAATTTCGGGGATTTCCAGGCCCGGCGGGCGGACATTCGTTTCCGGCGCAAGGGGAAAAAGGGCACCGAGCTGGTGCACACCCTCAACGGTTCCGGGCTCGCCGTGGGCCGCACGCTGGCCGCCATCCTCGAGAACAACCAGCAGGCCGACGGCTCGGTTGCAATCCCCGAGGCCCTGCGGCCCTACGCGGGGGGGATGGAAGCGATCAGGGTGGTTCCAACGTGAAACTGAACGACTTTCCCGCCGACATTCAACCGTATCTGCTGCCCTCGCACACGGGCCGGATGGTCTACCGCTGCCTGGGGTGCGGAGGGCAGTTCGGCATCGAGCAGCTGCTCTACGTGTGCCCGGAATGCCGGCAGGTGCTGCTGATCGAGGACCTGAACGGACCGCGGCTCAAGCAAATCCCCGGCCCTCTGTGGCGGCACATCTTCGATTACCGCAAGATGCTGACCCTGACGGCCCTCAAGGGCATCTACCGCTACCACGAGTTCATCGGGCCGGTGATCCCGCTGGAGGCGGTGGTCTACCTGGGCGAAGGTCACACGCCCCTCGTCGCCGCGAACGGCCCCCTGCGCGACAAGGCCGGGATGGAATTTTTTTTCAAAAACGACGGCCAGAACCCGAGCGCGTCCTTCAAGGACCGGGGCATGGCGAGCGCCTTCAGCTACATCCACGCCATGATCCTGCGCGGGGAGGTCTCGGAGATCCTGGCCATCTGCGCTTCCACCGGCGACACGTCGGCCGCCGCCGCCCTCTACGGCTCGTATCTGGCACCGCGGATCAAATCCGCCGTGCTGCTGCCCCACGGGAAAGTCACCCCCCAGCAGCTGGGGCAGCCCCTGGGTAGCGGGGCGACGGTCTTCGAAATCCCCGGGGTGTTCGACGACTGCATGAAGGTGGTCGAGGCCCTGTCCGAGGATTACCATGTGGCGCTGCTCAACTCCAAGAACGCCTGGCGCATCCTGGGGCAGGAATCCTACGCCTACGAAATCGCCCAGGATTTCGAGTACGACGTGGCTCAGGCGGTGGTGGTGGTCCCCATCGGCAATGCCGGCAACATCACGGCGGTCATGTGCGGCTTCCTCCGGTTCCACGAAGCCGGGATCATCACGGCGCTTCCGAAGATTCTCGGCGTCCAATCCGAGCACGCCGATCCGGTCTACCGCTACTATCTCGAGCCCGACGCAAACCTCCGCAACTTCGTCCCGGTCACGGTCCGGCCCAGTGTGGCGCAGGCCGCCATGA
>JBFYWS010000147.1:0-3571 GCA_041310935.1 Desulfobacteraceae bacterium
CCGGTGCCGCTCTGGCCGTTGATGATCACCGGGGCGTCCGACTGAGCGACACTTTCGATCATCTCGAAGAGGCGTTGCATGGGCGCGGATTTGCCGAGGATCCCGAAGTAGTTGTCGCTCAGGTCGAGGGTCTTGCGCAGCGCCATGATCTCTTCCTGCTGGCGCACGAAATCGGAGATATCCGTCAGGGTTTCGACCGCACCGATGATCCGGCCGTCCGGGCCCCGCAGCACCGTGGCGTTCTTGACGACACTGACGGAGCGGTGGTCTTTGTGGGTGATCAGGCACTTCTTGGCCTTGACCATTCCCTCCTGAAACAGTTTGCACCACTTTTCGCCGGGCCCGTCGCCATAAATGACGCAGCCCGTGCAGTCGAGCACGCGGCAGGAGCTGCCGATAAGCTCCTGCGCCGAGTAACCGGTCAAGGCTTCGGCCGCAGGGTTGACGGCGATGATCGTCCCCTCCGGGTTGACGACCAGCAGGCCTTCCTTCATGGTCTCGATGATGGATTCCCAATATGGGGAAAGGTCCATTTGCGTTTGCCTGTGATGTTCAGCCTGTCGAATTTATTTGAAATAATAGCACCGGGAGAGCCGCTGCGCAAGCGCGCTGGAGATCACCTGATGTGCGCTTCGAGCTTCTCGCGCCGCAGGTGCCGTTACAGCATTGCCGCTTCCTGTACCGGGTGCGCTTTGAGATATTCCATGCGGTTCAGGCCGTTGATGTAGGCCTTGGCGCTGGCGGTGATGATGTCGGGGTCCGCGCCTTTGCCGAGGGCGAGCAGCCCGTTTTCCCTCAAGCGTACCGTCACTTCGCCCATGGCGTCGGTGCCGCCGGTCAGCGCGCTGATCGAAAACCGCAGCAGTTCGGAGTTCGTGCCCGTCAGCTTGGCGATGGTGTTGTAAGCGGCGTCGATCGGCCCGTTGCCGTAGCCGGCATCCTGGGCCGGCCGGCCGTGGATCATCAGCCGCACGCTGGCCATCGGGAGCACCGTGGTCCCCGCCGTGACGTGCAGGTAGTCCAGCACGAAGACATCCTTGGTGCGCAGGATACCCTCGGCGACGATGGCTTCGAGATCCTCGTCCACCACGTGCTTCTTTTTGTCGGATAGCTGCTTGAACTGGGTGAAGACCAGGCTCAACTCCTCGTCGGAGAGGTCGTAGCCCAGGTCCTTGAGGTGGGAGCGCAGCGCGTGGCGCCCGGAGTGTTTGCCGAGAACGAGCTTATTGGTGCTGAGACCGATCGTCTCCGGCTTCATGATCTCGTAGGTCATGGGGTGCTTGAGAATCCCATCCTGGTGGATGCCGGCTTCGTGGGCAAAGGCATTGGCGCCGACGATGGCCTTGTTGGGCTGCACGAGGAGACCGGTAATCATGCTGACCAGGCGGCTGGTCGGGTGGATGAACTCGGTCGTGATGCCGGTTGCCGCCTTCAAGTAGTTGGCGCGCGTGTGCAGGGCCATGACGACTTCTTCCAGAGACGTGTTGCCGGCGCGCTCGCCGATGCCGTTGATCGTCACCTCCGCCTGCCGCGCACCGGCGTGGATGGCCGAGAGGGTGTTGGAGGTGGCCAGGCCGAGGTCGTCGTGGCAGTGCACGCTCAGGACCGCTTTGTGAATGTTGGGCGTGTGTTTGCGGATGTGGCGCACGAGGGCGGCGAACTCCTCTGGGATCGCGTAGCCGACCGTGTCGGGCAGGTTCACGGTGGTCGCCCCGGCGTCGATCGCCGCCTCGAATACGCGGCACAGGTAGTCGCGGTCGCTGCGCGAGCCGTCTTCGGCCGAGAACTCCACGTTGTCCGTGAGGGATTTGGCGTACGTCACGGCGTCGACGGCGGCCTGAATGACCTCCGCGCGGCTCATCTTGAGCTTGTACTGGAGGTGGATGTCGGAGGTGGCGATGAAGGTGTGGATGCGCGGCCGGACGGCCTGCCGGACCGCCTGCCAGGCGCGGTCGATGTCCGCCCGGGTGGCGCGGGCGAGGGCGGCGACCTCGGTCTTCTTCAGCCGGCCCGCGATCTGGGCGACGGCTTCGAAGTCGCCTTCGGAGGCCGCTGGAAAACCGGCCTCGAGCACATCGACCCCCAGCTTTTCGAGCTGGAACGCAATCCGCAGCTTTTCCGCGGTATTCATGCTCGCCCCCGGGCTCTGCTCGCCATCCCGGAGTGTTGTGTCGAAAATGATGACGCGGTCGGTCATGGAAGTTTACTCCTTGTCAAGTGTGGTTTAGCGGGATCGTCTTAAACGGCAATGATTCCTGCGCGGCCCCGCGGATATTCTTCTCGCGTGCCAGCTTGAACTGGAAGCTGTCGGCCAGCGCGTGCCAGCTGGCTTCGATGATGTCTTCCGAGACACCGATGGTACTCCAGATCTGGTCCTGGTCCCGGGAGTCGATCAGCACCCGCACCCGGGCGGCCGTCCCGCGGCTGCCGTCGATCACGCGTACTTTGAAGTCCACCAGCCGCATGGTGTCGAGGTCCGGGAAGAAGCGCCCCAGGGCCTTGCGCAGTGCGTTGTCCAGGGCGCTGACCGGACCGTAGCCCTCGGCGGCCGTGATCTCGTGCTTGCCGCCCACCGCGACCTTGACCGTGGCGTGGGACTGGCAGGGTTGGCCCTTGTCTTTTTCGATGGTGACGCGGAAGGACTCAAGCTCGAAAAGCGGCGTGAAAACCTCGGTCAGCTTCTCCAAGAGGATCTTGAAAGAGCCGTCCGCCACGTCGAACTGGTAGCCCTCCTGCTCGAGCTGTTTGATCTCGGCCACGATGCGGCGGCTGTCGATCCCCTCCTCGTCGAGCTCGACGCCGAGCTCGCGCGCCTTGTATGCCACGTTGCTCCGCCCGGACAGGTCGGAGATGAGCACGCGGCGCTCGTTGCCGACCCGCTGCGGGTCCATGTGCTCGTAGGCCTCGGGCACCTTCATGATGGCGCTCACGTGCACGCCGCCCTTGTGGGCAAAGGCGCTGCGGCCGACGAAGGGCCGGTTGTGCACCGGTACGACGTTGGCGGTTTCGTTCACGAAACGCGACAGCGATTTGAGCTTCTTGAGGTTCTCCGCCGGGATGCAGACCCGGTTCATCTTCAGGCTCAGGACGGGGATCATGGCGGTGAGGTCGGCATTGCCGCAGCGCTCGCCAAAGCCGTTGATCGTTCCGTGCACCATGACCGCACCCGCGCGCACGGCCGCAATGGAATTGGCCAGGGCCAGACCGCAGTCGTTGTGGGTGTGGATGCCGAGCCGCACCCCGGGCAAGCGCGCGCGCACCTCGGCGAATACGGCCTCGACGTCGCTCGGCAGACTGCCGCCGTTGGTGTCGCACAGCACGACGAAGTCGGCGCCGCCCTCGACGGCGGCCGCGATGGTCTGAAGCGCGTAGTCGCGGTTGTGCCGGAAGCCGTCGAAGAAGTGCTCCGCGTCGTAGATCGCTTCACGGCCGTTCCGCCTCAGCCAGGCCACCGTGTCCCGGATCATGGCCAGGTTCTCCTCCAGCCGGTTTTCCATCACCTGGGTGACGTGCAGGTCCCAGCTCTTGCCGAAGATGGTCACGACCCCGGCCCCGCAGTCGATGAGCGCCT
>JBFYWS010000157.1:0-4684 GCA_041310935.1 Desulfobacteraceae bacterium
AGGGTGCCGCTCTCGCTGTAGTCGAGCGCCTTATGGGGCAACAGCGCCGCCATCCCGAGCCCCGTGTAGGACGGCAGCACCCCGAGCTGTGCCGACAGCTCCGCGTCGAAGCGGTACTTGCTGTTGAGCTGTTCGGTGAGCTCCTGCGCTGCCTCGTAGCGGAAGGCGTCGCTGATAATCACAAAGACCCGGCGGTCGGCCCCCTTGGCCAGCACGGGGGCCACCTCCCGCTCGTAGAACCCTTGCTGGTTGGGGACCCCCTCGATCCGCCACAGCCCGAGCAGACCGGCCTCCAGGTGCCGGTTCCACGCCAGCGCCAACTCGGCGAGAAAGCCGTTGCCGTAGACCTCCTCGATCTGGTGGCGCAGGGACTTGAGGATGTCCCAGTCGCGGGACTCCGCAAAGTCCGCGGCCTCGCAGAAGTGGCGGTACAGTTGGTCGAAGCGATAGAGCCGGTCGGTATAGCCCCCGAGCATCACCTTGGCGTCCGGGTACGCAGGCACACCGGCCTCTTCGTTGCGCAGTGCCAGCAGATCGGCCGCGGTCTGCAGCGCCTGGTAAACGGCATACAGGGCCCGGCGCGGGGCTCGCGGGGTGTCGGGCAACCCCGGCGTGGCCCAATACCCGTCCTGCCGGCGTGAGGCGATGTGGCGGATGACCTCGGGCTTGATCGCCTCGGCGGTCTCAAACACCCGGTCCCGCAGGCGGCTGGCGATGGACTTCTCCACCTGTAAAAAGGTCTTGACCTCGAACAGGGCCTCGATCGCCACGGCATTCAGGTGCTGCTGGAGTTTCAGGGCATCGGCGACCCCGGCGGACAAGGCCTCGTAGGAGGCCCCCCGGGTACGGCTGTCGCGCCACTGGGCGAGGCACACCACCGCGTTGGCGGCGCCCTGGGGGGGCAGGGTCAGGTGCTTGAGCCCGTCCGGAAGGGCGGCGCAGCAGGCATGGGCCAGGTCCGACACCAGGAGCCGGATGAGCAGATGCTTCAGCGTTGCCGCCTCGTCCTGATAGCCGAAGTGCCGCGCCACCAACTCCCAGAACGCCCCCTGCACGCTGAACTTGTCCATGTCGTCCCAAGCCGGCGGGAGGGCATCCAGATCACCCTCCGGGATGGTATCGAACAGGGAGATCAGGACGTTGAAGACCTCCGCCTGATCCGCCTTGGCCAGGACCGCGATGATCTTGCGGTCGATGTCCAGGGCGCCGTCATCCGGGCTGACCAGCCGCTTCAACCGCTCCAGCCGGTCTCGACTGGCAAAGAACTTGGCTCGCTCCGCCAGGTGCTGGCGCAGCGACTGTTGGGTGAGCCCCAGGTCCGACAGCAGCATGGAGGCCCGATCCGCGCTAAAGCTCCCACCGTAGAGACGCAGGTCGAGCAGCCAATCCTGGTCTGGCGCCGGCGGATCGAAGGGGGCATAGAGCAGATAGCGCCCGGTCGGGTCCTCAAGCTCCAGGCGGACCTTCACCGCCAGCGCCGGGTGCTCGTCGAGCCGCAGGAGTGTGACACTCCCAAGGTCCAGGGATGCGAGGGCTTCCTCGAACTCCCGATCCGGGTCGTGCCAGAAGACGATGCGCCGACCTTCTTTGTCGAACTGCTGGCTAAGTGCGTTACCGATGTGTTGGGAATCCATGAACCGCTCAAGCTCCCAGAACGCCGGTCTGCCCGGAACACAGACATGCCTGAAGGCGCGACTTGAAGGCGATGAAGCTGGGCATATCGATCAGGTTCGCATCGACCCTGCCCGACCGAACCAGTTCGGCCAGACCCTCGGCGTTAGGCGCTTCACCCAGGGCCTCCGCCAGTTGTGCCTTGAGCGAGGCGGGGGCGTCATCGTTCCCGGACTCAAGTTCCAACCTCTCGCAATGCCGATAGGGCTGCACCCTTTTCAGAGCGCACAGCAGCCAAGCCTCCGACTTCGGATTCGGCACCATCGGGACCCCGTGATCGAAGCCCTCGAAGGCAAACCCTTCGAGCATCGAGTCCCGCTTATCCCGCCATTCGTCTCTTGCCGCCGACCGCGTTCTGTCCGCGTCCCGGAACAACACGGCAACCACCTCGTCGCCACTGTCGTCAGCCAGCTCCTGGCTCAATCGACCCAGGGCGCGGGCATTACGAAAGAAATACGCCGTCTCCTGCTTGCGCTTCCTTCCTGCGAGCGACGGCGGTTTGAGCCCCCTGGCAACCTCAGAGACCCTGGACTTTGAGACAAAGTGCATCAAACCCAAGGGCAAGAATGAGTACCCGAGAGAGCATTCCGCAATCTGGTCAACCAGGCACGCCATAGGCCCGGCCTCAAACCCGTCGCCGAAGCAAGCATCCGACGCGACGCACCGGCCCATATCGGTCGCACCCTCGCCGCTAACGAGGACGAGCATCGGTCTGCTCCGGGGTCTTGGCTTGCATCGTCAGTATCTCTTCGTACAAATGGCCTAAATTCGTATCGACCAATGCCTCGCCCGGCCCCATGACCTCCAGCTTCTCCGACACCGAGGGTATGGAGAAAAAGGGCACGGACCGGGTGAAGCCTTGCGGGGTCTTGTAGAGATACTGAACGCCCGCCCTTGCCACCTCGTCATCCAGATAGTTCAGAATCATCGGACTGTGGGTTGTGACAAGCACTTGCTGTTTGGACTTAACCAGCATATCGAGGAGGAATTCGACAAGCTCGGCATTAATACCATTCTCGATTTCATCGAACAGAAGGAACTGGTCATCCGTCAGAATCTCCGACAATATCGCCATCAGGCGAAGCATGCCGTCGTTGACGTGGCGAGCCTCGCTCAAGACCTTGCGATCCCCAAAGACCTCACCGATCTCCAACTGTTTCCAGCCGGAGCGCAACGACGATGTGTGGATACGGGTCAGTTGCGGATAGCAGCGACGAAGCTGCTGTTCCAGCAACTGGCGCTGCTCGGTCGAAAGCTCGTGGAGAAAGGCTGAAAGCCGCTCGCCGCTAAGGCCCAATTCACCGCCGCTATCGCGCGTGCGTTGCCGCAAATATTGAGGGGCAAGGAGATCCAGCGACTTGGTCTGACGCATGAAGGTCCTGAACGCGAGGATGATCGTCGGTAGAACCTCGTCCTTGAGCTGGGAGAGAATCGATCCCTGATAGTCGAAGCCGATCTTGCCAGTCATCGATCTGGCGTCCGGCGCTCCATCCCAGGGCGTCAAGCCCATCGCCAAGCGGCCCTCATCCACACGGAGGACCACCAGGCCCCCTAAGGTTACCGACTCCTGGGTGCAGCGCATCGAGACGCGATTGAAGGTACCCTCCCATCGGATCTCGGTCGCTCCTTCGACCAATACAATGACGAAATCAATATTACTCTTGCGGAGGAGCTTGGAACCCAGGTCACCGACCTTCCATTGTCTCTGCGCGAGCCACCCTGATATGTTCCCACGAAATAAACGGGCAAGAAAATCCACCGCCTGAAGCACAGTGGACTTGCCAGACCCGTTCAAGCCAATAAGGCAGGTGAAGCGACTCAGCTCCAGGTCGAAACCGTCCAGGGACTTGAAATTGTCGACTTCGATGCGCCGTAACAGCATTTGTCAGTTACCCCTTAGTCTGAGGCCGTGCCGGTCACCGCCTTGACCTCGGCCAGCAGGCCCCCGAACTTGCCGTAGTTGACCTTGACGCCGTCGTCGAGGTCCAGGGCGATGCGCCGGTCGGCGTAGTGGCGGAGCTGCTCGTCGAAGCGGCGCAGCTCGTCGAGTTGCTTGGTGAGCCTGTCGCGCTCCTTCTGTAGCCGTTTGGCCTGGGCGCCGGTGCTGGAAGCCTGGATGTCGTCGCCGAGCTTGTCGATGCGGGCCGCCATCTTGCTCTGAAGCGGGACCACGTACTCCATGCGCATCCGGGCCAGGGTGCCCTCGTTGTAGCGGTGCAGGTAGACCAGGCACTGGAAGGCCTTCTGCTTACCGCTGGAGAAGCACCAGTAGATAGGCCGGTTCTTGTAGGTCTGGAGATGGTCCTTGAAGAAGCGGTCGCAGAGGTAGCGGCGGAGGGTGTCGCGGCTGGATTCGTCCTTCTTCGGTGAGAGGTTGTCGGCCAGGAACTTGAGGTTGGTTTCGAGCTGGGCCTTGTCCCACGCCACGGAGATGAATTCGATGATGCGATGCGTAGCATCGTCGTCGAACCAGTCGGTGTCGGTGATCGGGATGATGCCGTCGGCGTCGGCTGGGAAGCGCACGTAGCGGCTGGGGTCGAAGCCAATGTTGCCGCTGTGCGCATAGATCAGACCCGGCGCGTCCAGGCTGTAGCGGCCCATCATGCCGCCGATGGCGTAGGACACCAGCTCCTGCATGGTGTCTTCGCGGAAGCGGGTCTCCAGTTCCTCGCCGAAGCCATGCTCAACGGACCACTCGTTATCCGCCAGTTTATTACCGTAGCGGTAGGCGGGGTTCACCGTCAGGGTGATTTGCTCGATGGGAACCTCGGGGGTGAGCTCGTCCGCCAGACCATAGGCGTCGATGAAGAGGCGGTTGTTCTCCTCTTCGAGCTGCTTCATTTCGGCGATACTGTCACGGTTTTCGGTGATCCAGGCGGTGTAGCTGGATTCGAGGGTTGGCGAAGCGTTTGATGAGGCCGTCAGGATGGGGAGGGATTGGAAGTCCCAGGAGCGTTCGTAGGTATCCCAATCGGCCTTCACCAACCTCAATGCCAAGTCTGTCTCACATTCC
>JBFYWS010000158.1:0-4712 GCA_041310935.1 Desulfobacteraceae bacterium
GTTACGAATGCCGGCAAAATTATTTACGGCCACCGCCATGGTTTGGGGTTCAGGCCGGCCAGTGATCCGGTTATAGGGACAGTGAGAAAAGAGACATCGCAACGATCGGGGGCCATGGACAGGCTCCGGGAGATGATGCTCCGGCTGCTGGAACGGCTGCTGTTCTGGCGCAGATTCACTCCGCGCCGGCTGGCCAACGTCATCGAGGCCCACCAGTTGTGGTTCAGCTCCCGCCAGAAGCAGGGCGTTCAAGCAATCCTGAGCGGCGCCAACCTCAAGGGCGCCCGCTTGGCGGAAACGAATCTGCGGGGGGCCGATCTGAGCGGCGCCAACCTGAGCGCGAGCGTGCTGAACATGGCCGACCTCCGGGAGGCGGATTTGAGCGGCACGAACCTGCAGCAGGCCGAGCTGCGCGACTGCGACCTGCGAGAGGTCAACCTCAGCCAGTCGAACTTGACCGACGCGGACCTGACCCGTGCCAATCTGATCATGGCCAACCTCAGCCGCGCAGGGCTGCAGGGATGCATCCTCCGGGATGCCAATCTCTTTCGCACGTACCTCAAGGGGGCCGATCTGGCCAGCGCCGACCTGCGGGGGGCCGATCTCCGGGAAGCGAACCTGAGCCAGTCGGACCTGCACCACGCCGACATGGGCCACGCCAACCTGATCATGGCCAACCTGAGCCTGGCGAACCTGAACACGGCCGACCTGAAGCACGCCCTTCTTTTCCGCGCCTACCTCCGAGGGGCGGACCTGCGGCGGGCCGACCTGCGGGGCGCGGACCTGTCCGGCGCCAACCTGCGCGAGGCCAACCTGCAGGGCGCCCTGCTCACATCCGAGCAACTGGTGTCGGCCATCCTCGACGAAACCACCATCCTGCCGGATGGCTCCAACTCGAAGACCGCTTGAGGGGGACCCCGGCACAGTGAAACTCACGATTCTTCATGGCTATTTCGCCGGAGCGGTGGGACAGATCACCGAAGCCCACGCCGTTTACTATCACACGCACTGGGGATTCGACGTCAGCTTTGAAGCCCAGGTTGCACGGGAGCTCTCCGAGTTCGCGGCCGACTTCGATCCCGGCCGCGACGGCCTGTGGGTGGCCCGGCAGGAGGAGCGCTTTGCAGGATCGATTGCGATTGACGGCCGCCACGCTGAAACCGACGGAGCCCGGCTGAGATGGTACATCGTGCCGTTGAAATCTCCGGGCGCCGGCATCGGCAGGCAGTTGATCCAACAGGCGATAGGATTTTGCCAAGACCGGGGCTACCCGAAGATTTACCTGTGGACCTTCGAAGGTCTGAACGCCGCCCGCCGCGTCTACGAAAAATTCGGTTTTCATCTGTGCGAAGAGCACGATGTCGCCCAATGGGGGCAGCAGATCCGCGAGCAGAAATTCGAACTGGGCCTGGGCGGCTGAACGTTGAATGTGATCAAATCAACATTATTCTAATTCTGGGCTACGAGCTCAATAGAGAAGGAGAATCAAATGAAACGAGCAAAAACGTTGGCGGTGGTGATGGTGGCAGTGCTTCCTTTCCTGGCGTGGGCCGCGGACAAGGCCGTGACGGCACCCTCGGAGCTGAAAACCTTCCAGGAGAAAATCAGCTACGTGATGGGCAGAGAGATCGGCCAGAGCATCAGCGAGTCGCCCACGGAGATCGATGTCAACGCCCTCACCCGGGGTTTGCAGGACGCCATGAACAAACGTCCCTCGCTGATCTCGCCCGAAGAAGAGGAGAGCGTGAAGGCGGAGTTCTCAACGAAAATGCAGCAGGAACAGGCCAAGAAAATGGCCGCCCTGGCCGAGGAAAACTCCAAGGCCGAAGCGGCGTTCCTGGCCAAGAACAAATCGGTGAAGGGTGTCGTCACCACGGCAAGCGGCCTGCAGTACCAGGTGCTCAAGGAGGGCAACGGCCCCAAACCCACCGAGACCGACCGGGTGAAAGTGCACTACCGCGGCAAACTGATCGACGGCAAAGAGTTCGACAGCTCCTATGCTCGCAACGAGCCGGCGGTCTTCGCGGTGAACGGTGTCATCCCCGGCTGGACGGAGGCCCTGCAGCTCATGAAGATGGGCGGCACGTATCGCGTCTGGGTCCCCTCGAAACTGGCCTACGGCGCCCGCGGCGCCGGCAAGATGATCGGCCCCAACGCCCTGTTGGCCTTCGATGTGGAGCCGCTCGAAATCGTCAAAGAATAACCTTCGAGAAAGAACGCCAGAAAAATGGCTCTACCGTGCCAGGCGTGATGCGAGGGGGCAGCACCGCCATGCGCACCAATGGCGCTCTATATCTCTTGTAATTGGCGTAGAAATGAATAGATTAGCGTTCAAATTACCTAAACCGAACGTTCGCAAAAAGGAGGCCCGCTGATGAAAGAAAAGCGTAATCTGCATTTAAAGGTCCAGGAGCTTTGCGATTGCTACGCCACCACCGACCCGCTCAAGGAAATGTCCGTCGTCGGAAAAGATAAGGACCAGGAGGAGGCCGCCCTCAAGTGGCTGGCCTTGGCAGCGCTGCACGGCGTCGGCAACAACGCCAAGGAGATCACCATCCGGCGGAACAAAAAAGGTGAGGTCAGAGTCCTGGCCAAATACCGCAAAACCGAGCTGCCGTCTCCGGGCGCCGATGTGGGGCAGAAAATCATGTCCGCTATCCGCGAAATCACCCACATCGAGGGTAACGAGGGCAAGACACTTCTGGCCTTGGGGATGCGCAACGACAGCCTGGAGCTGAAGGTCAAAATCAAAGTGCATGGCGCGCACGAGAAAGTCAGGATCGAGTTTCCCAAGTAATACGGAAACCATGTCCACCGAACTGGGTGTTGAAAAACAAGCATCAGGCCGTTAGCCAAGGCGTGCGGCGTTTTGGAAAGCGCAGTCCGCCTGCGGCGGATGAGCATTTACAAAATCCGCACAACTCAGGATCACGGCCTCAGGCGCTGTTTTTAAACGCCCTGTTTAAAGGGGGCCGCCCGGTGCGCGCCCCTTTTTCATTCCTTTCCTTCTCAAAGAGAGAGAAACAGCATGAGCGATCAACCGAACAAAATCATCTATTCGATGATCGGGGTCAGTAAATATTACGACAAGCGGCCGGTGCTGGAGGACATTTCCCTGTCCTATTTCTACGGCGCCAAGATCGGCGTGCTCGGGTTGAACGGCTCGGGCAAGAGCTCGTTGCTGCGCATCCTGGCCGGTGTCGACAAGGAGTTCGTCGGTCAGACGGTCATCTCCCCCGGGCTCACCGTCGGGCTGCTCGAGCAGGAGCCGCAATTGGACGAGTCCAAGACCGTGCGCGAGGTGGTGGAGGAGGCCGTCCAGGACACCGTAAAGCTCATGGAGGAGTTCAACCGCATCAACGAGCAGTTGGCCGAGCCCATGTCGGACGAGAAAATGAGCAAGGTCCTCGACCGCCAGGCCTCCATCCAGGAAAAGTTGGATGCGCTGGATGCCTGGGACATGGACTCGCGGCTGGAGATGGCGATGGACGCCCTGCGCTGCCCGGCCGGGGACTTGCCGGTCACGGTGATCTCCGGCGGCGAGCGCCGGCGGGTTGCCCTGTGCCGACTCCTGCTGCAGAAGCCGGACATCCTGCTCCTGGACGAACCGACCAACCACCTGGATGCCGAGACCGTGGCCTGGCTGGAGCACCACCTCCAGCAGTACCCCGGCACGGTGATCGCCGTCACCCACGACCGCTACTTCCTCGACAACGTCGCCGGCTGGATCCTGGAACTCGACCGCGGACGGGGGATCCCGTGGAAGGGGAACTATTCCTCGTGGCTCGAACAGAAGCAGGCCCGGCTCCGGATCGAGGAGAAGTCGGAAAGCAAACGTCAGAAAACTCTCGAACGCGAACTCGAGTGGATCCGCATGAGCCCCCGGGCGCGCCAGAGCAAATCCAAGGCGCGCATCACCGCCTATGAGAGTCTGCTGGCCCAGGACAGCGCCAAGCGCGCGGAAGACCTCGAGATTTACATCCCGCCGGGGCCGCGCCTGGGTAACCTCGTGGTGGAGGCCCAACAGGTCAGCAAGGGTTTCGGCGACCAGTTGCTCGTGGAAAACGTGTCGTTCGCCCTGCCTCCCGGCGGCATCGTGGGGGTCATCGGCCCGAACGGCGCCGGCAAGACCACCCTCTTCCGCATGATCACCGGCCAGGAAAAACCGGACAGCGGCACCATCCGCACCGGCGACACGGTGCACCTCGCCTACGTCGATCAAAGTCGCGACAGCCTGGACCCCACCAAATCGGTCTGGGAGGTGATCACGAACGGGGCCGATGTGCTCGACCTCGGCAAAGTTCAGGTAAAATCTCGGGCCTATGTCGCGCGCTTCAACTTCTCCGGCTCCGACCAGCAGAAAAAGGTGAGCATGATCTCCGGCGGAGAACGCAACCGGGTGCATCTGGCCCGGATGCTGAAATCGGGGGCCAATGTCCTGCTGCTGGACGAGCCGACCAACGACCTCGACGTGAACACCCTGCGGGCGCTGGAGGAGGCGCTCGAGGATTTCGCCGGCTGCGCGGTCGTCATCAGCCACGACCGGTGGTTCCTCGACCGCATCGCCACACATATCCTGGCCTTCGAGGGCGAAAGCAGCGTCGTCTGGTTCGAGGGCAACTACTCGGATTACGAGGCCGACCGGCGCAGGCGGCTCGGGGCCGAGGCCGATCAGCCGCACCGGATCAAATATCGACACCTCACGCGATAAG
>JBFYWS010000282.1:0-2525 GCA_041310935.1 Desulfobacteraceae bacterium
CGGCAACGGCCGTCGCCTAAAGTTCCTGTGCTGCGGGCGCGCCTAAACCCCCATTCCGCCGAGAATCTCGGGGAGCTTGTGCTCCCAGCCGAGGGTGGAGATCAACACGCCGCTGTAACGCGCTTCGCGCAGCGCGATCACCGTTTCGGCCGCGACCCGGACGCATTCCCGGACCTTGTCCGGGGCCTTTTGCAGCCGCTGGATCAACGCCCCGGGGACAGCGACACTGGCCATGTGCCGCTGGAGATAGCGCGCCATGCCGAGGGATTTGAGCAGCAGCACGGTGGGGATCAGGTGGACCTCGAACTCACTGACCCGCTGCCGGAAGGCCTCCAGCACGTTCAGATCGAACACCGGCGGGGTGACGAAAAAGCGGGCGCCGGCCTCGACCTTTTTGCGCATCTCCACCACTTCGCGGTCCAGCTCGTGCGCCGGCGCGCCGCTGTTGACCGCCGCACCCACCAGAAATTGCGGTGCACCGGCCAGCTCGACCCCGGCCATGTCCCGGCCGGACTGCAGGCTGCGGATGGCCCCCAGCAATTCCAGGAGTTGAATGTCGTAGACCGGCCGGGCTTCGTGGTGGTCCCCGAAGCTCGGCTCTTCGCCGCTGACCGCCATCACCCCACCCACCCCGCAGGCGCTCGCCCCGAGGAGATCCGCCTGCAGGGCCAGCCGGTTGCGGTCCCGGCAGTTGACCTGCATAATGGCATCCATCCCCTTGGCCTGAAGCAGCATGGCACCGCTGAGAGAGCTCATGCGCATGACCGCATTGCTCATCTCCGGCACCAGAAAAGCATCCACCGCGCCCTTGACCTTGGTTGCGGCGCCGACCATTGCAGACGCGTCCGCCCCCTTGGGCGGCTCCATCTCGGCGAGGACCACAAACGTTCCCGCGTCCAGCTTGCGCGCTAACTCCATGGATTTACCTCCTGAGTAGTCTGATGAAACCCGACCGCCCCGATGCTGCCGAACCGGTGGGGCCAAAGTGAACCGCCAGGCACCCCGAAACCGAGGCGCCCACCGATGATATGAGCCGAACAAAACCGTCGCCGTAACCCGTCTGTCCTTCGGGTTTAGCAAATTGCGTACCGGCTGACCCAAATTGTGAGAACGATTGAATTTGCTATAATTTTCAGAATGTTCCGTTCACGATAGGCAAATGGCGAGGCGCACAGGTCCAGCCCAAAACGGTGCCATTTCGGCACATATTGAATAATTTATTTATTTATTTCAGTAATTTAAAAGTTATTATGCCATTTTGGCACTCTTTTCCGCCCGGCCTCTCCTGATGCCGCGCAACCGCATACATGTTATTTTATACCGGTAATTTAAGTAAGTTACACAATTAACTTGATTTGTGTTCCATTTTGGCATAGCCTGCACTCGTCGGCGCCCCTCAACAACCGGCCGCCCAACCGCCGAGAGAAACGTAATGGAAAACAGGATCATCGCCGTTGACGACGACCGGGATTTTCTGGAAATCCTGGGGATGCACCTGGTGGATTTCGGCTATCGCGATTTCCGGGTGTAGGTGTATCCTGAAAAAGCGGCGGCTCACGTCCACAAGGGCGAGTCCTTCGACCTCGCCCTGATCGACATGCACATGCCCGAAATGGACGGCATGGCCCTGCTCGATCTCATCAAGACCACCAGCCCCACCACCGAATGCATCATGGTCACCGCGGTCAACGACGCCCGGGTGGCGGTGGAATGCCTGCGCAAAGGGGCCTATGATTACCTGGTTAAACCCATCCCCCGTGACGAGCTGGGCATCGCCATCGACCGCGCCTTGGAGCGCAAACGACTGATAGACATCGTTGAGCTCAGCAAAAAAAGCCACCTGCCGGAGCTCAAAAACCCGGCTGTGTTCAGGGAGATCATCACCCGCTCGGCTTCGGTGCAGCGGATTCTCAAAGAGGCCGAGCTGCACGCCGCCACCACGGTGCCGGTCCTGATCACCGGCGAAAGCGGGACCGGCAAGGAACTCCTGGCGCGTGCGATCCACGAGGCCAGCCCGCGGGCGCGGTTTGCCTTCACCCCCGTCAACATGGCCTCCGTGAATACCAATCTCTTCGACGCCGAGTTTTTCGGCCACACCCGCGGGGCCTTTACCGGCGCCGCCCAGGAGCGTGCCGGGTACCTGGAATACACTCAGCGGGGGACGCTTTTTCTGGACGAAATCGGCATCCTGCCCCTGGAGTTGCAGGGCAAACTGCTGCGGGTCCTGCAGGACGGCGAGTATGTCAAGCTGGGCAGCAACCAACGGCACAAGGCCGATGTACGCTTCATCGCCGCCACCAACGAGGACCTCGACAATTTGATGGCCCGCAAGCTGTTTCGCAAGGACCTGTACTACCGCATCCGCGGCGGCTGGCTGCACCTGCCGCCCTTGCGCGAACGGCGGGAGGACATTCTGCTGCTGGCCAACCATTTTATCCACCGCTTCGGCGGCGCGGCCGGGGATTCGGGCATCGAAGCGGAGGCCGCGGCGCTGCTGAGCGCCTACGGCTATCCCGGCAACATCC
>JBFYWS010000319.1:0-9158 GCA_041310935.1 Desulfobacteraceae bacterium
AGTTTCACGCATCACGTAAACTCCTGGTTGCAATACACTTAATTCATAGTTAAAACCGTACAAATCTCTCTTTCCGCACAACTATCACCTTCCGACTATCACAACCCTGGCTCAATGTGAACCCCCCGGTGCTCAAGATCTGTTGAAAAGTGCCGATACAATAGAAAGACGGAGAACTCCTCCGCCGATTTCATTCCATTTTCATCGGGTCCGCATGCGCCGTGTCTGAAAACGCAAACATCACCGCTGTCCCGCCCGAGCCCGAAGGCTTTCAAAGCCTGGGGGAGGAGGACATGAAAGAGATGGGCCTCGACTCGCCCGGGCCGCCGGACGGGTCGATCGTTGCCCACGCCCGCGCCGGCGATCAGCCGATGGCGGAAGCGGCGGCCGATGAGGTGCACGAGCGTCCCGCGGGCCCGGGTATCGTCGCAGGAATGCCCGAGGAAGAGGCGACGGCCGTTACCGAGGAGAGCAGCCCGGATCACCCGGTGGGCGAAACACCCGGCTTGAAAGCGCCCTGCCTGACCTTGAAGGAGATCGACAAGACCGAAACGCAGCCGGCAAAGGGCAGGGCTTTAAAACGCCGGCGCGTGGTTCAGGTTATTTGCGCCCTTGTTCTGGTTCTGGCTCTTGCGGGCAGTGTCTGGGTATATTTTTATCGTGCGCACCAGTTCGGCCGGCCGCATGGAAGCGCTTCTGCCACGGCAGACCCCGCAAGCATCCAGGCCCCGCTCGATCGCGCGAGCAGCCCCGCAGCGTCTGCGACGGAGCCGGGCATGAGCTGGGAAAGCCGGCTGCAACAGGTCGATGTCCTGCGGCAGGTTTTGCAGGCGAAACGGGCGGAGATTGTCCGGCTCCGGCAAAGCTACCAGTACGGCGTGCTTGAGCTCGAGGAGGAGATCACCCGATTCATCAAACGCACGGGAGTGGATGGCCTCGGCCAGGCCTTAAAGGAGAGACCCGTCGAGTTCAACCTGGACAGCATCCAGCGCCGCCAGGCTTACGCCGACGGGCTTGACACGCCTTTGCGCTGGATCGATGCCGCCGGCGAGGAGCTCCTGTATCTGCAGCGCCGGGCCCTCTGCGACCTCCAGGTGCGACAGGTAGCCTCCGGTGTCGACATGGATGCCCACCTGCGCGAGATCGACGCTGCTCTCCGCAACTACCAGCCGACCACCGAGAATGTGGCCGTGAAGACCGCGGCGACGCTTCAGCCCCGGGAGGCAATGTGGAAACGGCTGGCCGAACAGAGCCGGCGCGTGGTGCTGACAGGTGCCGAGAGCCGCAACCAGGATATCGTCGACGAGATTTGCTCAGGCAATATGGGCCGAGTCCCCGAGCTTTCCGTTTTAACGCTCAGGTCCGCCCGCTGTCTGGCGGAGTCGCCCGCGAAGGAGTTTTTCTTGAACCGCTTGACCGACATGCCCGCCGCCGCAGTTCAAAAGCTTGTCGAGTGGCCCGGAAACTGGGTCTGCCTGAACGGCTTCACCCGGCTTGCACCGGAGACTGCGCAGCACCTGTTTGCATGGCCGGGCGATTGGATATCGTTGAACGGTATCGGCGAGTTGACGGCCGACGCCGCCCGTTACCTGCCCGCCTGGAGAGGCAGAAAGCTCGAGCTCATGAGTCTGCAAAAAACCAACGGCATCGAATACCTGGCTCAGTGGGAGGCGTCCGGCGGCAAGCTGTTCGTCCCGGCCGGCATTCGGCAGGAAATCGCCGCCTGGCGGCAGGCGACCCGTCCGGGAACGCCGTTGCGAAAAGGGGGGGCATGAGCGCCGGATGCGCCATACTGAGAAGGCCGGCCGCCCTGGCCGTCGTTCTCGTGGCATGCCTGTTCGGCAGCGCCCTGGCGAATGATGCGGGCAAGACAGCGACCCTGAACCGCACGCTGTCTGAAATAGCGGAGCTTAGCCGGAGCATTAACCAGCGGATCGAAGAGGCCGGCGCTGTTTTAGACCGCCTGAACGAACAACGCGAGCTTCTCACGAATGAGATCAATCAGGAGCGGGGCCGCCACGACATTACCTCTTTCCGGCAGGCAGTTCAAATCAACCGCATCGATTACAACCTGAGGCTGATGCAGCAACTCACCGCCTATATCGAGCGGTTGAACGGGAGCATGGAATATTTCCGGGGAGCCAATCAACTCCTTAACTTCTATGCCCGGCAAGCACGGGACGATCTGCTCATGCTCAAGACCCTGCAGGATGCCGACATCTCCGGTTTGATGAACAAGATCGCCGCCGCCAAAAACGAATTCGAGATTGTGTTGAACAAGCCGCTCTTCGTTGCCTCCGAGCCATACCCGTGCAGCATGGAGATGATCTGGAACGATATTATTGCGAAATAAAACTCATCTCTCATAAAAGCTTCTGATCAATGAGGAACTGCATCGACCGTTGGCCGATGGTGGTCACGGCGCTGATGGCTTGAGTGATGTGGTAGGAAGCCTCGGACAACACGCCGGAATTCATCATGATAAAGGCGGTGTTGAGGCTCTTGTCGACGGCGGTCCACATATCGGCCGGTGTCAATTTCTTGGCCAGGCTGATCTCGCTGGTGATCATCCCCAGAAACGCCCGGATGAAGCGCTCCGCGCAGTGCTTCTCGGACTCGGGCAGCCCGTTGTAGATCTCCATTAACTGGGTGGCCATGATCAGAGCGGATTTGGCCTTTTCACTTTGAGAAAATGCGAGGATGGCTTGTCGAGTATCCATGATAAGTCCTTTTGATAAAAGATGGTCCAGGGTTCACGGTTCAAGTGATCCCAAAGCCTAAAAAAGGGATGTGTTGCATGTGAGATGGAGCGGTTACCACCTGCAATACCAGGGAAAGTGCGACCCGTGAATGCGGTGTCTCAGTTGCGGTTGATCATCGCCGCCATGTACCCGGCGCCGAACCCGTTGTCGATGTTCACCACCGCGACGTTTGAACTGCAACTGTTGAGCATGGCAAACAGCGCCGTCAGGCCGCCGAGGCTCACTCCGTAGCCGACGCTCGTGGGGACCGCGATCACCGGCCGGCTCACCATCCCGGCCACGACACTGGGCAGCGCCCCCTCCATGCCGGCCACAACGATGAGCACCGTGGCGCTTTCGATCCGCTCACGGTGCTGGAATAGCCTGTGAATGCCGGCAACCCCGACATCGAAAACGGTTTCGACCCGGTTGCCCATGGCCTGGGCCGTGAGAGACGCCTCCATGGCGACGGGGATGTCGGAGGTTCCGGCGGAAAGGATCAGGATCGTACCCCGGCCCTGGAGAGGGGGCGGCGTGATCTCCCAGACGATCATGCGCGCCTCGGGATCGTAGCGCGCCTGGGGTATCCGGGACAGAACGGCCCGCGCCTTTTCCGGGTCGATTCGGGTCGCCAGGATCACGTGCTCCTGCGCGCCCATTCGTTCCATGATGCCGATGATCTGCTCGGCCGTCTTGCCTTCGCCGAAAATCACCTCGGGGAAACCCTTGCGCAGGGAGCGGTGGTGGTCGATATGCGCGAAGCCGACGTCTTCGACGGACAGGTGCCGCAGTTGCCGGGCGGCATCCACAGCCGGGGTGGCGCCGGCCGCAACGGATTGCAGCAGTTTGAGCAGGATCTCTTTGTCCATTGGATATGTGCTATTCGAGCGGTTGCTCGCGGATGGCTCCCGGTGCTGCGGGAGCGGTCCCCCTGGCCGGGGGAGCAAAGGCCCTCTCGATCTGGTCCAGCCTTCTCTGAATCGCGCTCAGGGTCTTTTCGATGCGCGAAATTTCCTGGTCCAGGGCGGTCTGGTAGCTTTTTTTGGCCTTCAGGATTTCCAGGTCGGTGGATTCCCGGTCCAGCTTGCGGCTTTGCAGGTTGGCAAGCTCGGTCTTGATCTGAGTAAGCTCGGTCTTGTTCCGATCCATGTAGCCGGCGAGTCCGGTCAGATCCTTGCCCAGGCTGTTTTCGAGCTTCTGCAGCCGGGCTGAAACGCTGGCGACGTCGTTTCGCAGGGCGGACGCGCTGCCGAGTTCCTCCCGGAACGGCGCCAGGGCCTGCAGATCCTTGGTCAGGCCCTGCACCTCCCGCGTGTGTCCCTGCAAGTCTTTGGACAAGGCGGCCAGCGCGGCATCGACGCGGGCCGCCGAATCCTGGAGTTCCTTCTTGTCCGCCTTGTCGGTGTTTTGCCGTTCGACGGCTGCCTCCGTTTTTTTGATTCCCTCCTGCAGGGCGAAGACGCTTTTAGAGGCATCGTCGAGCTTCGCCCCCACGGTCGCCTCGAGTTCGGAGACCCGGGCGAGCAGGGCGTCGATCTTCAGCTGCAGATCCGCCGCAAGCCGGTCGACCGATTGGAGTTCGCTATGCTGCGTCTGGGCCACCCGCAGGCTGATGTCCCGGTAGGCCACGTAGAGGACGAGCGCAATGAGGCAGGGCAGCATCAGCGTCAGAAAACTCATGCGCTGGCTGAGTTTGTGCACGCGCCGCTGGAGCGCCTCGTCGATCGGGGGGGGCTCCGGTTCGTCTTCGCCCAGTTGGAATCGAAATTTGTCCTGTTCCATCATGCGCTGGTTATTCCCATTCGATAGTGCTGGGAGGCTTCGAGCTGATGTCGTAAACCACCCGGTTCACCCCGGCCACTTCGTTGATGATGCGGTTGGATACCCGGGCGAGAAAGTCATGCGGCAGCCTGGCCCAATCGGCGGTCATGGCGTCCCGGCTAGTCACGGCACGGATCGCGGCGATGTTTTCATAGGTGCGGGCGTCGCCCATGACCCCCACGCTCTTGATCGGCAGCAGCACGGCAAACGACTGCCACAGTTTTTTATAATACCCCTCGGCTTTGATTTCTTCAAGCAGGATCTCGTCCATGTTGCGCAGAATGGCAAGCCGGCGCGCGCTGATCTCGCCCAGAACCCGGATCGCCAGCCCAGGCCCAGGGAAGGGCTGCCGCCAGACGAGTTCGTCCGGCAGGCCCAGCGTTGTGCCGAGTTCGCGGACTTCGTCCTTGAACAGATAGCGGAGAGGCTCGATCAGCTTCAGCTTCATCTTGCGGGGCAGGCCGCCCACGTTGTGATGGGACTTGATCACGGCCGAAGGGCCTCCGAAGGCCGAGACCGACTCGATCACGTCCGGATAGAGCGTCCCCTGGGCCAGAAACTCCGCCCCCTTGATCTTGCGGGCCTCCGCCTCGAACACCTCCATGAAAACACGGCCGATGATCTTGCGCTTGCGCTCCGGGCTGGTCACTCCCGCGAGGGCCTGCATAAACCGGCCGCCGGCTTTCACGAAGCGGATGTTGATCTCAAGGTGCCGTCGCAGAGTCAGTTTGAGGCGCGCGGCTTCGTGCTTGCGCAGGAGGCCGTTGTCGACAAAAACGCAGGTCAGGCGCTTGCCGATGGCCCGGTGGATCAGAACGGCCGTCACCGACGAGTCGATCCCGCCGCTCAAGCCCAGGATCACCTTCTTGTCGCCGACGGTATCGCGGATTCCGGCGATCGCTTCCCGGGCGAAGGATTTCATGCTCCAGGAGCGCTTGCAGCCGCAGATGTTGAAGAGAAAGTTCTTGAGCATGGCCCCACCCCGGGGGGTGTGGGCGACTTCCGGGTGGAACTGCACGCCGACGAGTTTGCGCCGGGGATCGGCGGCGGCCGCAAAGCGGGTGTTCGGCGTGGAGGCCGTGGCGTGAAACCCCTTGGGAAGTTTGCGGATGGAGTCGCCGTGGCTCATCCAGCACGTCGTGTTCCGTTCGATCCCTTTGAACAACCCCGACGGCGCGCTGATGGAAAGCTCGGCGAAGCCGTATTCGCGCTTACCCGCGCGTTCGACGCTGCCGCCGAGCGCCGCCGTCATGAACTGCATGCCGTAGCAGATGCCCAACACCGGAACACCGAGCGTGAAAATGCCGGGGTCGACCTTGGGGCTTCCGGCCTCGTAGATGCTGGACGGGCCGCCGGAAAGGATGATGCCTTCCGGCTGGAGCGCCTTGAGCGTCGCGAGGGGGGTGCCGGGCGGCTCGATCTGGCAGAACACATGGTTCTCCCGCACGCGCCGGGCGATCAACTGATTGTACTGGGAGCCGAAGTCGATGATGACGATCATGGGGGTTCCTTCTGCACGGTCGTGCCGGTCGCTGACTCTGACTGCGTGAAAAATTCCGCCGCTGGCGGGCCGGTGATCATCCCATCCGCGGCGGGCGCATCTTCCGATCTCTCCCGAGCCCCGAACCCTTGAACCCTCTCTACCTGAGGCATTACCTTCCGGCAGCGATTAAGCGTTTGCGAAGCCATGCTGAATATGTTAAACACGCCCGCAAAAGTCAACCGGAAAATGCAGTGCCCCGGCCCGTTGCCGCGGCGCAGGAGGCACCTGATCCCCATGGCACGACGCATCATCCAGATCTACGAGGTGCAGACGGCGCGCGACGCCGAGGCAATCGCCGCCCTGGGGGTGGACCACATCGGCAGCGTGGTGCTGTCCGCGGCAGACTGGAAACTGCCGGAGCTGCGGGAAGCGATCGCCGCGGTCCGGGCGGCGGGAGCTCGCAGCAGCCTGATTCCGCTGTTTTCCGACCCGGAACTGATCCGGCGCACGCTCGACTATTATCGGCCGGACATCGTGCACTTTTGCGACGCCCTGCCGCTGGGAAACGATGCGCGGCCGTATTGCGCGCAATTGATCGAACGGCAGATTCGTGTTAAGGAGGAGTTCCCCGACACCGCGATCATGCGTTCCATCCCGATCGCCCCGCCGGGGGCGGCGGAGCGCGTGCCGACACTTGAATACGGCCGCTGGTTTCAGGCGGCGACGGATTTCTTCCTGACCGACACCCTGATGATCGGCACATCCGGTGCGGCGGCATCGGATCAGCCCGTCAGCGGTTTCGTGGGCATCACCGGAAAAACCTGCGACTGGAACATGGCCCGCCGGCTCGTCCAGGACTCCCGGATCCCGGTCATCCTGGCCGGCGGCATTTCACCGGGAAACGTATCCGATGCCATGACCGCGACCCGGCCGGCGGGGATCGACAGTTGCACGCTGACCAACGCCTGTGACGCGGACGGCCGCCCCATCCGGTTCCGGAAGGATCTCGCGAAAGTCAAACACCTCGTCGAAGCGGTGCGCCGCGCCGAGGAATTCCGTCAATGAGCAGAGGAGAGGGTCTCACGCCATGTACGAAAGCAGTGATCTGAGAAAAGGGCTCAAGATCGAATACGAGGGTGATCCGTATATCGTCGTTCAATTCGATTTCGTCAAGCCCGGCAAGGGCCAGGCGCTTTACAAGTGCCGGCTCAGGAACATGCTCACCGGCTCCCAGTTCGAGCGGAACTTCCGTTCCGGCGAGAAGTTTGGGGAACCGAACCTCGAAGAAAAAGAGATGGAGTTTCTCTACAAGGACGGCGACAAGTACTGCTTCATGAACAGCAGCAACTTCGAGCAGGAATTTGTCGGCGAGGACCATGTCGGTGACGCCAGGAAATTTCTGAAGGAAAACACCGTCTGCACCGTTCTGTTCTACAAGGACCGGCCCATCAGCATCACCATCCCGATCTTCATGAACCTGCGCATTGTCAAGGCGGACCCGTGGCTGAAGGGTGACACGGCCTCCGGCGACTCCAAGCCGGCCACCCTGGAAACGGGATACGACCTGCAGGTCCCCACCTACCTCGAAGAGGGACAGTTGATCAAAATCGACACCCGCACCGGGGCGTACGTCGAGCGCGTGAAGGGGTAACGTGCGGCTCCGGAACTTCAGGCGGGGCCGGCGGCGGATGGCTCTTTGAGGAAGAACTTCAGCTTGACCGGGCCGATCTGGATCAGGTCCAGGTTCTGCAGCAGGACGGACATTTGCACCGTCTGGCCGTTGATCCTGGGTTTGGCCATGCCGCCGGCGCGGCTTAGGTAGTAGCCGTCGGGGCGCCGGCTGATGGTGGCTGCCGTCGCGCCGATGAAAAACCCCTTTACCACGATTTCGGACGTGGGGTCTTTGCCGATCTTGATGAGATTTTGGGTGAGGTCCAGCCGACCCTGGCCGCCGGAGAGATATGTCAGGCAGCCGATCGGCTCACTCTGGCGCCGCAGGGGCTCCGGGACCACGGGGGTGCTCTTCTGGACCATGGAGCGGTAGTTGCTCGTGTCCATCACCATGGTCTTGTCGAATTCAGGCGGTGGTGTTTCGGCGGCCGCCGCCGTGTCCCCGGAGGAAAACACGAGCAGGTGCTTGCCGATGCTGATGTCATCCCCGTGCTTCAGCCGGTGGCTGTTCACCAGTTGCTCGTTGACGAAGGTGCCGTTCTTGCTCTGCAGGTCGACCAGGACGAATGCCTCGCCCACGCAATCGATCCGGGCGTGATGCCCGGAGACGGCCAGGTTGTCGATGACGATGTCGTTCTCTTTCCGGCGCCCGATGGTCAGGGACGTCCCTTTTTCAATCGGATAGCAACCGATGGCGTTATCCTTGAATTTCAGCGTGAGGGTCGGCATCTGGCATCTCAGTGAGCGGGGCGCGCGGGCACCCACGAAAGCAGGCGTTGCTTGAGTTGTGCCACCCACCGGGTGAGGGTGGAGGGGTGGTTGCGCCGGATATCCGCCACGCGCACGATGACGATGGAGATGTTGTCGTCCCCGCCGCGCTCGTTGGCGAGATCAATCAGGGTCCGGCAGGCGTGCGCCGGCGCCCGGGACGTGACAATGGACAGGATCTCGAGGAGCGCCACCTTGGTGCTCAGGCCGTCCGAGCATATCACCAGGATGTCGCCCTTGTAACAGCTGAGCTCGCAAATGTCGGCCTCGACGGCCGGTTTTGAGCCGACCGCACGCGTGAGAACGTTGCTGAAGAATGCGGCATGGGCCTCGGGAGCAATTTCGGCCTGGAGCGAGTGAGGCACGGAGAGCAGGTCGATGCCGCCGTTGCGAACGAGATAGATCGGGCTGTCACCGACGTTGGCGGCCACGAGGGTGGCATCCGCAAAACACACGGCGGCGACGGTCGAGCCCATGCCGCGGCAGTCGACACGTGTCATGGCTGTCTGGTGGACGACCGCATTGGACCATTGGATGCCGGCCAGCAACCGTCCGGCCGGCAGAGACAAGCGGCCATCCGGCAGGGGGACGGTGTTTTCCGGGCCTTTGCCCATGAGGAAATCGCGAACCGACGTCACGACCAGCGCGCTGGCGATTTCGCCGGCCTGATGCCC
>JBFYWS010000326.1:0-4673 GCA_041310935.1 Desulfobacteraceae bacterium
GGGTCTGGTCGCTGCGCCGGGAGAGCGGGGAGACCTCGACCGGATAGCCGATGATGAAGGTCGGCTGAATGAGCCGGGGCTGGACCAGCACGTCGAAGAGCTTGGTGATGATCTTGGCGAGCTTGCCGGTCTTGGTGATCGTCACCCGGTGATCGGTAGCGAACGCCAGCAGTTTCTCCCGGTCGTTGAGGATCCCGCGCGCCACCCCGCCGATCTCCTCCAGGGCGTCATAGAGCGTTAGCCGACGCCATTTCCCGGAGAACTCGATGACCTGCCCCTGGTAGTCCACGGCCGTGGCCCCGCAAACCTTGGCCGCGACACGCGCCATCAGCGATTCGGTCAGGTCCATCAGGTCCGTGTAGGTGGCATAGGCCTGGTAGAACTCCAGCATGGTGAATTCCGGGTTGTGCTGAGTCGAGATTCCTTCGTTGCGGAAGTTGCGGTTGATTTCGAAGACGCGCTCAAAGCCGCCCACCACCAGCCGCTTCAAGTAGAGCTCCGGCGCGATGCGCAGGTACAGGTCCATTCCCAGGGCATTGTGATGGGTCTTGAAGGGGGTCGCCTCGGCCCCGCCTGGGATCGGCTGCATCATCGGGGTCTCGACCTCCAGGAAGTCCCTCTCCAGGAAAAAAGAGCGGATGTCCTGGATGATCCGGCTGCGCCGGATGAAGATCTCCCGCACATCGGGGTTCATGATGAGGTCGATGTAGCGCTGGCGGTAACGCTTCTCCGGGTCCTTGAGTCCGTGGAATTTTTCCGGAAGCGGCCGCACGGTCTTGGCGACCAGCCGCACGCTTTCGGCCAGGATCGTCCACTCCCCGGTGCGCGTCTGGAACAGGGCGCCGGTCACCCCCACGAAATCGCCCACGTCCAGTTGCTTGAAGAGGGCGAAGGCCTCATCCCCGACGCGGTCCTTGCGGACGTAGGCCTGCACCTGACCGGAGCGGTCGCGGATCCGGATGAAGGCGGCTTTGCCGAAATGGTTGACAGCCATCATGCGGCCCGCGACGGCAAAAACAGGCCCGGTCTCGGTCAGGGACTCCGGGGCGGTGTGGATGATCGCCTGAAGCTCCCCGATCGCGTGCAACCCCTTGAAGTCGTTAGGATACAGCGGTACCTGGCGGCTCTTCAACGCTTCGATTTTCTCGTAACGTTTCTGTAAAACGTCACCGCTGGTTTCAATGGGTGTCGGCATGGCGTGTTCCCGTTGGGTCGTTCGGACGAGGCGGAACGCACATTAAACAAAAATCGATAGTCTATTTGACTGTGGCTGTCAAGGTTTAGTTGGCCGGCGTTAGTGGGCGGGCGGGTCTACCAGAGTGTTGAAAAACAAGCATCAGGCCGTCAGCCAAGGCGTGCGGCGTTTTGGAACGCGCAGTCCGCCTGCGGCGGATGAGCATTTACAATAGCCGCACAACGCTGGATCACGGCCTTAGGCGCGGCTTTTCAACATCCTGCTAACCGGCGGATCGCGCCGCCGGGTCGATCTGCTTCAGGCGCAGGACGAAGGTGCTCCCCCGACCGGGCTCGCTCTCCACGTCCAGGCGGCAATCGTAGGCTTCGAGAATGCGGTGCACGATGGACAGGCCCAGGCCGGTCCCGGCAGGCTTGGTCGTGAAAAAGGGGGCGAAGATGGACTTGAGGGTCTCCGGCGCCATACCGATGCCGGAGTCGGCGATCGTCAGGCAGGCCTGCCGGTCCTTGGCGAGGGCGAGCTCGACCTGGATCTCGCCCGCGTCCTCGATGGCTTCGGTCGCATTCACCAGCAGGTTCCAGAGAATCTGCCGCAGGTGCGCCGGATCCATGCAGATCCAGATCCCGGGCTGGGTCTGCAGGGTGGTGGCGACCCGTTTTCCGGTGTCGCCCTTTTTGCTGAACAGCTCCACCGTTTCCCGCAGGGCTTTGTCCAGCTCGATCGGCTCGGGCTTGCCGGCCGGCGGGCGGGCGTATAACAGAAAATTGCTCGCCAACGAACTCAGTCGGTCGGCCTCGCGCAGGATGATCTGCATCAGGCGGTCGTGGTCCGGATCGTAGCGAATGTCCTCGCACAGCAGCTGAATCGCGCCGCTCAGCGAGGCCAGGGGATTCTTGATCTCGTGGGCCAGGCCCGCCGCCATTTCCCCGATGGCGGCCATCTTTTCCACACGCTTGACATGCTCCTCCATGACGCGCAGTTCCCGTTTCGTCCGCAGGACCTGCTCCGACAGAAAACTGCTCAAAAAGGCCACCACGACGCAGGCGACCATGATCACGACGATCTTGGTGATGACATGGTCCCAGCCGTAGACGACGGCGAGCATGCTGTCATCCGAGTAAAGGGGCTTGATCAGGCCGTAATACTCCATGTCCGCCATGAGGCCGAACTGAATGCTGCAGAGGGCGGCAATCAGCAACGTGCCGCGCCGGGGCAACAGCAGGCTCGAGGTGACGATGACGACCAGGTACAGGAAGGTGAAAAGGCTCGAGAAGCCGCCGGTCACGAACAAAACGATCGTGACGATGAGCGTGTCTCCCAAGATCTGCAGATAGGCGACGGCGAGGTGATTCCGGGACCGTTTTGAAAGCAGCAGATAGACCGACGACAGCATGAAGATGGCCGCGATCAGACCGTAGAGAATGGCGAGAGCGGCCGGGTCCGGCGCTCCGTCGCGGCCGAAATGCACGAACAGGGTCGACCCGAGCAGCAGCGCGGCGAAGACGATCCTGGCCGCGCTGAGCTTGTGGAGCTTGTCTCTGAGATCGCTTTCTGGGGTCATGGCAACAGAACGACACCGTTTGGTCCGGCGCAGCGGCGGGTGATGCCGGACCGAAATACCGGCTGAAAAAGGGTCACCGCCGCCCTCGGCGAAGTGAGGTGTCCATCCGTGCTGCGGGCCACCCGCTGTCCGGACGGCCCGCATACCCCGTTGGGGGCGGCGCCGCTAAATCCGGACGCCGCCGGCCATCTCGTCAAATGGCGCCCGCCAGCTTGAAAATCGGCAGATACATGGCGATGACCAGACCGCCGATGGTAACCCCCAGGAACACCAGCATGATCGGTTCGATCAGCGCGGTCATGTTTTCAACGGCCTGGTCCACTTCCTCGTCGTAAAAGTCGGCGATTTTCTCGAGCATCGCATCCAGCGCACCGGTGGACTCACCCACGGAGATCATCTGGCAGACCATCGGCGGGAAGACACCGCTTTCCGTCAACGGATCGGCCATGGTCCGGCCCTCGGCGATGCCGGAGCGCACATTGTAGATGGCCTTCTCCACGCTGCGGTTGCCCGAGGTCTTGGCTACGATGTCGAGCGCCTCGAGGATGGCGACCCCGCTGGTCAGCATGGTGCCCATGGTGCGGGTGAACTTGGCGACGGCCACCTTGCGCAGCAGCATCCCGAAGACAGGCAGCTTCAGCACAAGGGCGTCTGTGGCGTCTCGCCCCTTTTCGGTGGCATAATACTTTTTGAATGCAAATCCGAAGAGGACGGCGGCAGCGATGATGTAGAGAATCTTGCTCTTCACCATATCGCTCAGGAAGACGACGAACTGGGTCGCGGCCGGCAACTCGCTGCCGAAGTCGGCGAACATCTCCTCGAACACGGGGATGACGAAGACCAGGATGACCGCCAGGACGATGACCGCGATGGCCAGGGTCGCCAGTGGGTAGGTCATGGCGCCCTTCACCCGGGCCTTGAGCCGGGCGGCCTTTTCCATGTAGGCGGCCAGCCGTCTCAGGATCGTGTCCAGGATGCCGCCGGCCTCGCCCGCGGCGATCATGTTGACGAACAGGGCGTCGAAATGCTTGGGGAATGCCTTGAGGGCTTCGGCCATGGTGGCCCCGCCCTCCACCGACTCCTTGACCTGCTTCAGCACCTTTTTGAAGGTCGTGTTGTCCTGCTGGGTGTGCAGAATATCCAAGCACTGAATGATCGGCAGGCCGGCGTCGATCATGGTCGAAAATTGCCGGGCAAAAAGGATGATGTCTTTTTCCTTCACCTTGGGCTGCAGAAAACTGATGTTCGCGAACAGGTCCTTCGGCTTCGGCTTAATGCGGGTCGGCGCGATCTTCTGACGCACAAGGCTGGCGCGCACAGCCGCCTCGCTCAACGCCTCCATCTCCCCTTTCTGCACTTTGTTGAGCCGGTTCTTCCCTACCCATTGATAAACTGGCATCTCAACGTCCTCCCTGGTCGACCGCGCGCATCGGTATCATCCCGCTTAAGGGCTTGCGGGGTCTGGTGATCCGGACCCTGCGCTGTCTGAAGATAGTATATCAGGTTATGGGTGTTTCCTACAACACGGCGCATCACCGCTCCCACGGACCGGCCCACGACGGAGCCGGCCGCAGGTGGCTTCGGATTATCTATCGGCCGAACGGGCGCAAACTTTAACTATTTTTGCAGCCATGCGCCGGATACCATTTTACGAGATCATCATCGTTTGGCTTTCATCCACTTCTATGATAGACGTGTAAGGCAAGCCGCGTGCCCTCCGGCTCCCCGTAAATTTGACAATATTTTGATATCACAGGATTAACCAGTGGACCGAGCCCCACAGCGGGATCCCTCCGAGATCACGGTTATTACCACGCATCTCAATGCAGACTTCGATGCCCTGGCCAGCCTGCTGGCGGCCCAGAAGCTCTATCCCGACGCGCGCGTCGTCTTTCCCGGCTCCCAGGAAAAAAACCT
>JBFYWS010000043.1:0-2835 GCA_041310935.1 Desulfobacteraceae bacterium
CGGTGCTTGCGCACGCGGTCCATCTCGCGCTTCTGCTCGCGCTCGCGGATGTTTTCGCGTTTGTCGAACTCGCGCTTGCCCTTGACCAGGGCGATGACGACCTTGGCCTTGCCCTGCTTGAAGTAGATCTTGAGCGGTACGATGGTGTGCCCCTGCTCGTTTGCCTTGGCAAACAGGCGATTGATCTCGCGTTTGTGGAGCAGGAGTTTTCGCGTGCGCAGCGGCTCGTGGTTGTTGTAGTAGGCAAACGGGTAGGGGCCGATGTGCACCTGGTAGAGAAACACCTCGCCGTTTTTGACCTTGGCGTAGGCGTCCTTCAGGTTGGCCTTGCCCATCCGCAGGGACTGGACCTCGGTCCCCGTCAGCACGATCCCGGCTTCGTATTGGTCGATGATGGTGTAATCGTAGCGGGCCTTGCGGTTTTCAGCGACGATTTTGATGGGGCTTTTTTCCATTTAGTCCTTCAGGGCCTGCCGGTGATTGGTCACCAGCTCCCCGTAGGCTCCCCGCAAGACGGCCAGCACCTTCAGGGCGGTCGGTTGTTTCAAAACGTCCTGGACGACCGTGTGGGTGTCGGAGATCCGGATCGAGCGGATCATGCGCTTGACCACCGGGATGGCCTGCGGGTTCATGCTGAGCTCGTGCAGCCCCATGCCGAGCAGCAGCGGGGCGTACAGCGGCTGGTTGGCCATTTCGCCGCACATGCCCACCGTGATCCCGTTGTCTTGCGCCACATCCGCCGTGCGCTTGATCATGCGCAGGACGGCCGGGTCGAGGGGCTGAAACAGGTGCGCAACTTGCTTGTTGCCGCGGTCGATGGCCAGCGTGAATTGAATCAGGTCGTTGGTGACGATGCTGAAAAAGTCCACCTCCCGGGCCAGCAGGTCGGCGATGACCACGGCCGAAGGCACCTCTATCATGGCGCCCAGCGGGATGTCGCGCTTGTAGGGCAGCCCGTCTTTTTCGAGGGATTCGGCCGCCTCGTCAAGCAGGCGCTTGGCCTCGCAGATCTCGAAGTGGATCGAGATCATGGGAAACATGATGCGCACGCTGCCAACGGCCGCCGCCCGCAGGATCGCCCGCAGCTGGGTTTTAAACACCGCGGGCCGCTTCAGGCAGTAGCGGATGGCCCGCAGTCCCAGGGCGGGGTTGTCTTCCACGAAACCGGTGTCGATGGCCATGGCCTTGTCGCCGTTGATGTCCAGCGTGCGGAAGGTCACCGACCGGGGGGCCATCAGCTCGATCACGTCCTTGTAGTTTTCGAACAGCTCGTTCTCCGAGGGGAAGCTGGTGCGGTTCAGATATTGGAACTCGGTACGGTACAGGCCGATTCCGTCGCCGCCGTAGTTCAGGACGGCCACGACCTCCTCCGGCAGCTCGATGTTGGCCATGACATCGATGCGGTGCCCATCGGGAGTCCTGGCCTCCAGGTGGCTGTCGCGCGTGATCACGGCCCGGTAGCGTTCATAGCTGGCCTGGCGCTCCGCGTACTCCATCAGCGTCTGCTCGGAGGGGTGCACGATCACGGCGCCCGTCGTGCCGTCGACGATGACGATGTCGTCGTTGGCGACCATGCGGGTGGCCTGCTCCAGCCCGACGACGGCCGGGATCTCCAGGCTGCGGGCGATGATGCCGGTGTGCGAGGTCTTGCCGCCGAGGTCGGTGATGAAGCCCTTAATGCGCTCGAGGTTGATCTGGCTGGTGTCGGCCGCCGACAGGTCGCGCGCCACCAGGATCACCCGCTTGTCGATTGCGCCGATGCTTTCCGTCTCCGCTCCCATCAGGTTGTGCATGACGAGACTGGAGACGTGGATGATGTCCGACACCCGTTCCTTGAGATAGGGGTCGGGCATCTCCTGGAACACGGCCTTGATTTGATTGACGACGGTCTTGAGCGCCCACTCGGCGTTCACGCGCTCCTTTTCGATGGCTTCGATCGTGCGGCCGTAGAGCAGCTTGTCGTTCAGCAGCACCACGTGGGTCTCGAGAATGTTGGCCTTCTGCAGCTCCGCCGGGCTGTTTTCGATGATGGCCCGCAGGTCCTGCTTGGCGTTCTGGACCGCCGACTTGAAGCGCTTGACCTCGTTTTTGACATTTTTTTCGGAGATGGCATACCGGTCGACCACGGCCACGCCTCCGCGGTCGACGAGATAGGCCTTGCCGATGCAGATGCCCGGGGAGGCACTGATGCCCTTTAAAACGATTTCTGTCGAACTGGATGGCTTCATCCGCTGCTATTCCTCGAAACCGCTATCGACCAGCTGCACCAGCGCATCGAGGATGTGACGATCCGCTGGATCCGCAGCGGTAAACGTCAGCGTCGTCCCCTTTTCGCAAGCGAGTGTCAGGAGCTCCATGATGCTGGATGCGTCCACTTGCTCAGGGCCCCGGATGACCCAGACGGTGGCCGCGGCGCTGCGGGCGATCTGGGCGATCTTGGCCGCCGGGCGCGCGTGCAGGCCGAGCTCGTTGACGATGGTGACCGTTCTCGTGAGATCGCTGCTTGACGCCACGCCGGTGCCCGCATCCTAGTGTCCATCCATAAACGGCATCTGTCGGCCCATGCCGGCGTTCTCGCTCTTCGCACTCCTCGACGTAGAAGGACTACGCCTGCGGCGTGCGAAATCGCTGCGGCCTTGGCCTGAACCGAAATCTACCACTTCTGGATGGGCACTAATTGATAATATCGCATCGTAAATAAAAATCTATAGACCAATCCGTGTGCGTTGACAAGACCAGAAACGACTGGTAGGTGTTTAAAATGGCAAAGCGGGGCTGCGCGCCTTAACAGGGTGTTGAAAAACTGCGCCGAAGGCCGTGATCCAGCGTTGTGCG